>NZ_NETS01000001.1 GCF_002150035.1 Leptospira venezuelensis
CAGCAGAGAGTTGGTTAAGCATGCAGACAAAGTTAGATTTATGGACTGCAATGCAAGAAAGACCTAAGAATATAATCAAGTTTCCAATCTCAGCGTAATAGAGCCAAACCGTCGTCTAACTATCGGTTCTGACGCATCGCTTCGAGATCGCTACGCGACTCTCGCTTGGCCTTCGGCACATTCCGCTTTGTCACTCGCCTTGCGGAGCAAGTCTCGCGCCAAGTCCTGTCGACTCGCGGAACGTCGTCAAACCTTGGTCGTTAGGCGAAATGAAGCGCTAAGATTTTGTTTATGAATAGAATTGCAAAAGATCATATCATATATACTAAACGGATAAATAGTTTATTTATTGCTTAAAATAGTGTATTGTTCATCATTGGTTGAATGCCAAAAGTTTTTGAAAGAAACGGCTATAAATTCTTCTTTTTTGCGAACGAAGGAAATCCACGGGAACCAGTTCACATTCATGTGAGAAGAGGAGAAAAATTAGCAAAATTTTGGCTAAAACCGAGCGTAAAGTTAGAAGATAATTACGGATTTAATTCTAAAGAGTTAAATTGGATTGAAGAAGAGATTGAGAGGAACTTAAATCTCATAGAAGGTAAATGGAATGATTTCTTCGGTATCTGAAGCAAAAGCCCAAAAGATTTGGTTTGATGAAGATAATCTTTGGTTATCTTTGTACGATGGTAGAACTTTATCAGTTCCACTTGCTTATTTTCCTCGATTAAGAAAAGCTAAGAAAGAGCAATTAGAAAGATATGAGGTTAGTGGAGGAGGGATTGGTCTTCATTGGGATGATTTAGATGAAGACATTAGTGTTCCTGGTCTCTTGTTAGGAAATGGCGATCTCACCTCACACAGTAAAAAATTATAAACCCAATCAATACTAAGCGCTTCACTTCGCCTAACTAACGGTGCTTCCGCTACGCTTCGAGATCGCTACGCGACTCTCGCTCGGGCTACGCCACATTTGCTTCTGTCACTCGTCTTGCAGGGCAAGCCTCGCGCCAGTCCCTAACGTCTCCTTACGGAGACTCAGGGTCGCAAACGTCGGAACACCTTGGGTCGTTAGACGAAAAACCGCTAAATTTGATAGTATAAGATGAAGAAAAGTATCCTATTTATTATTATTGCTTTTATAATCGTTTACCTTAGTAGTTTTGCGTTTTTGCTCTACAGAGGTCAGTCGGTAAGTGAGTTATTATTACATGTGAAAATTGATAAAAATGCAAGTTCTCAACATGTCGAAGCAAAGTTTTCGGAAATAGATTTATTAAGACTTAAGCATATAATCGAAACAAATAATAAATCTTTAAAAGAAGAGTCGTTGCTTGCCTTATATGAAAGAGAACGAGAGCATTATATATACTTAACCACGATTTTACTTGGTCTGATGACTGTTTTATCAATTTACTCAGCCTTTAATAGGCTGATAGAGCGAGATGAGCATAACAAAGCAATAGAGTCGTTAAATTCATTGGAGAAAGAAATTAAAAAAGAAATAGATTTTCTTAAAAAAGGGAATATCAAGCAACAATTACTTTCTTATACTCTAGATTTCGAACGAGATGCTGTCCTTATAATGCCCAATCAAGCTTTCATTTCAAATATAGATGAATTTAGAGCGTATGTAGAAAGACAAATAGGAAGTATCTCGAAGTCGATTAATAAACATGATGATGTTGTTATTGAAGATTTACTCTTTACCATATATAATCATATTCTTTCTATAATGAATTATGCAAATAGGCGCAAATTGATAGTTAACACTGATTGGGATGCTTCGAGTAATGTGCTTTTTCTTTCAATAGCAAAGGAATTTTTTAATAATTTATCTGACTCTAAATATAAAAAACTATTTGATGCCCTTTCGAAATTAAGGAATGGAAATATTTCTTTTGGAGTCTTTGAAAAAAGGAAATTTTGATCTTAAGCGGTTCATCGTCTAACTTTCGGCTCTGACGCATCGCTTCGAGATTGCTTACGCAACTCTCGCTCGGCCTTCGGCACATTGGCTCAGTCACTCGAATTGCAAAGGCAATTCTCATGCCTGTCTTCGCTTTGCTCAGCTCGCCAACGTCGTCAAGCCTTGGTCGTTAGGCGCCATATCGCGATTTTCTTTTTTATTTTTAAGATAGAAATTGTGAATTCTGTTTTAAAACCAAATGAGAATCGACTTAAAGTTGGGTCGCTTTTCACCCTTTTCTTGTTTTATATCGTAGGCTTGAAAAGCTCTATAGTATGTTAGGAATTTAATAGAACTACTTGCATCTCTTTCATCAAAAGAATCGAAAAGGGTTCGCTACTTTATCTCTAAAAGTAAATTCTTCTTTATTTGACCTTTGCTCTGTTAGTAGATTTTACAGAGTAGGGCTCTTGAATGCACCGTGTTTGAGCGATACAGCGCCTAACTTACGGTGCCTCCGCTCCGCTCGGGGCTTGCTAACGCAACCCGCTCGCTCGGCCTTCGGCACATTCGCGTCCGTCACTTCGTTTGCATAAGCAAACTCGTGCCGTTGCGAACGTCGGAGCACCTCGGTCGTTATGCGAAATAACCATGACGTTAATTTTATTTTCTAAATTTTTATATTCACTTTTTGTATAATTTGCTTTAATTTTTTCTATTACAGTAGGCATAAGAAACATATAGTATGGAAATCATATTCGAAATAATTTTCGAGGTAATTGTAGAAGTATTAGGCAAATACTTAACCGACTATATAGCGGGGCCTGTTTGGAGCTCATTAAAAAGATCAAAGCTTTTCGAATATTTTACTACAGCAATTGGCTATATTATTTTCGGTTCAATAATTGGTTATATAAGTATGCTTGTATTTCCAAAGATTTTTCTAAAAAATTCAAGTCTACAACTTGCTAACTTGTTATTTGTCCCAATCCTTGTAGCATTTATCGTTTGTATTTTTGGTAATTGGCGAAATAAGATAGTTCTTCTTAAAATTAAATTCGAGGCATTTTCTTTTGCGTATCTATTTGCATTTACTGTATCGTTTATTCGGTATTATTTCCTAGATGTATCGAAACCATTTTGGTAAGACTCCTGTAATTGTATAAAAAGCATGGTTACTTCGCATAACTAACAGCTCTGGCGCAGCGCATCGGGGATCGCTTCGCGACCCGCTCGCTCGGGCTTCGCCACATTCCGCTTTGTCACTTGTCTTGCAAAGCAAGCCTCGTGCCAAGTCCTTACGGACTCGCGGAACGTCGCCAAGCGTTGGACGTTAGACGCCAGTTTTATAAAAAAATAATCGAATCTAATGAATATTGAATTTAGTTTTGTAGAAGATTATTCTTCGGGTCTTCATAAGTATGAGTTTGCTCCAAGAGGCCAACTATCTTTGCCATATACATTTATGGATAATCATAAGATAGTTAATGAATGGAAAGATATAAACCGAAATCCTTTATATGAAAGATACAATATTGGCAATTTTGGCTCTTTCGAATATTTCGGGATTTATATGGCTCTAAGCTGGACGCTTTGTGCTGATAAATACGTGTTTGCAATTACTCCGTATGAAACAGAATATACTAGTAAGATTATAGATGAACCTTTTGAATTAATTAAATGGGAGTATATTGTAGAACACGAAGACACTGTCATCGAAAAAGGATATATAAAGCTTGATAGAGGGTTTGAGAAGGCCAGAAGCCCGACCGGATATAAAGTACCGAGTGACAAAGCTGGGTTATTTTTTATAACTAATAGGAGCAAGTTCTTTGATTTACCAAAATCTGGTCTTTTTGACTCATTTAGCTTAGTCAACATATTTGTATTAGGTGAAGATAGAAAACATGAGTTAGTTACGTTTTTAAATCAGCGATCTCGACCTTTACTGGCAAAATTTCTAACGAAGGCTGATTTATTTATTAGCTTAAAGTTTGGTTTTGATCCAGGCGAATTTGATTGCTTATCGATATATTCTTTAGAGCCAATAGCTTCTAAGTTAAAAAATCTTACTGATCAATACGCGCAATCGTCGCAACAATATATGGCAGCAATTAAATCTTTGAAGGGCTATAATGGGCTCGAAGAATTGGTTGAAAGGTTACTTTGGCCTAATCATAAAACCGGCGTCTAACTATCGGTGCTTCCGCTACGCTTCGAGATCGCTACGCGACTCTCGCTCGGGCTAAAGCCACATTTGCTTCTGTCACTTCGTTTGCATGAGCAAACTCGTGCCATCGCAAACGTCCGAACACCTTGGTCGTTATACGAAACGACCGCAAATATTTCTTAAAATGAGAATTATTTGGAAATTAGCTTTGAAAAACTTTAAAAAGGAATTTGACATATGAATTATTATGCTATATTTTGAATAAAATTGCAGGTATAATTAGTATGTCCAAGACAATCACATTGCGAATTGAAGACCCGATTTACGATATATTTAAGAAAGCCGCTGACGGAGAGAGACGTACAATTTCGAATTTCGTAGAAAATGCAGCAATTCAGTATCTTACGAATGAGTTTTATGCATCTGATGAGGAGATGGATGAAATTTTTTCAGATAAGCAGTTAATCACATCTTTGAAAAAGGGTCTGAAAGAAGTAGCTCAAGGAAAGTATAAAGTTGTCCGCTGAATATAAAATAGCGGAAACCGAACAATTTCAAAGTAAACTTAAAGATCGTCAATTCTCACATCTTCAAAAGAAGCTAACAGATTATGTATATCCGATTCTTAAAAAGAATCCATTCTTTAGTCCTAATATTAAAAAGCTAAAGGGTGAATTTGATGGTCTTTACAGATATCGCATTGGTAAGTATCGTTTATTCTATTTGATAAAAGATAACGAACTATTAATTATCTTTGTCGATGTAGATCAAAGAAAAGATAGTTACAAGTAAAGACGGTCGCATCGCATAACTTACGGTGCTTCCGCTCCGCTCGTGGATCACTAACGCGACCACTCGCTCGGGCTACGCCACATTTGCTTCTGTCACTTCGTTTGCATGTGCAAACTCGTGCCATCGCAAACGTCGGAACACCTTGGTCGTTAAGCGCAATAATCCAAAATTATTCTAAAACTGGCAAAACACTATGACGGATGTAAGAAAATTTATACGCTATATTATTCCTGTATTTATATTCATAATTTATACATTTTCTTTTATTTGGATATTCTTTTTGCCAAACGAGAACTTTATCAATATTATCGAAGGTGTTAATATTGACGCCGCCTTACTAGTATCATTCGCAGCAGGTTTTGGTTACATCATCAGTATTGTGCATCACTTTCTATTTCATAAGATGTCATTTTATCCTTGGCCTGAGTATGGCACTTTTATTAAGGAATTGCAGAATAAACATTTATTAAAGTTTAGCGGAAATCTAAATATTAATAATGAGCGTGAGTTGTGGAGAGTAATTAATATAATTTGGCATGGGCTACGAACAGATTACCCAGCGATTGAAAGGATAAATGCTCGCAATGATTCGTTGACAGATCTGCAACACAGCAATGGTTCAGTTCTTGCGGCTTTGGTTATTTCATTGTTTGCAAGTATTATCTTGATCTTATACATTATGATCCGATACAATATGGAATTTAAGTGTTCAAACGGAATAACTTCGATCGTTATTATTCTTTTATTCGGCGCTCTCTTGTTCTTTCATTTTTGCTCCTATAAAGCTAGTGTGGAAAATGTTCAGGAATTTGTTCGGCTGTCACTTTTTCATGTATTAAGCAACTGGAAAGAAAGCCACAATCAGGAAGAATATACATTTCATATGCCTGGTTGATATAATTATTTAATAGTTGGATTACTGCGCTTAACTTTCGGTGCTTCCGCATCGCTTCGAGATCGCTACGCGACTCTCGCTCGGGCTATGCCACATTTGCTTCTGTCACTCGTCTTGCAGGGCATGCCTCGTGCCATCGCAAACGTCGGAACACCTTGGTCGTTAGGCGAAACGATGCAAAAGATTTCATTTAAGAACAAGAATGGATAAATGGAAATTATATTCTGCAAAAACATCTCGGATTGCTGATTTCGAAATTGCTTACGAGTTTATTGATGAACAGGAAGGTGGTCGTAAAACTTTACCATTTCAAGGCTATAGATGTGATTTCAAATATGATTTTTCGAATAATCATTCAAGAGATGTCTATATGATTTGGCCTGAGTTTTATTCGAAGGATGGTTCCATATTAACAGATTTAAATGTATCCGTTGATAGGGAAGGTAGAGCCAGTATGTGGATAGTTGATCAGGCAATGAGAGTTTATCACCAGAATCATCTTAAAGAAGGGACTAAGGGATTTTTTGTTGAAGGATCTCGAATAGTTGCGCGAGTGATAGTTACTCGAATTATGGGGCTATTCGTAAATCCAGTTTAGTAAGTGCATCGCATCGCCTAACTATCGGTGCTTCCGCTTCGCTCATGGATCGCTTACGCGACCACTCGCTCGGGCTTCGCCACATTTGCTTCTGTCACTCGTCTTGCAAGAGCAAGCCTCGCGCCAAGTCCTTACGGACTCGCGGAACGTCGCCAAGCGTTGGACGTTATACGACATTTTGAATCAAATAAATTAGAAAGGAAAGAATGTTAATATCGAAGAAGTTTGTACTTCTAACTTTGATTTCTACTAATTGTCTCTTTTCTTCCTTTTGCCATCCGAATTTTTGCCGATGGGATCTTACTTATTTTGATGTAATGAATTTGAAAGATTTAGGGGATATCTCTGGTACATATAGAATATCCGCCAATTCAAAGAAATATCTGCAAGATTTCTCTTCATTTGAGAACGAGTCAATTATAGAGATATCGAAATCTGGTAATTATGAAATGCGAAATATCCCATCTGTACTTCTTCAAGAAGTAAGCCTGCCTATAAAGAAATCAACAATTTTGAAAAATAGATGGAATATTGCGTGTATTGAGAATTCAAATTGCGTAATGGAGTTAGAATTTCTTGGAGTCCGCAGATTAGCAAGACATATGAGTAACAATTTAGCAATTTTATTTGTATTAGGGGATGGTGATATGTGCGAAGGTTTAGTTTATGAAAAGGAATAATCACAGACCTCTTTTTTGGCGAATTCAAAACGTCGTATAACTATCGGTGCTTCCGCTACGCTTCGAGATCGCTTCCGCGACTCTCGCTCGGGCTTCGCCACATTTCGCTTTGTCACTCGTCTTGCAGAGCAAGCCTCGCGCCAAGTGCTTCGCACTCGCGAAACGTCGGAACACCTTGGTCGTTAGGCGACATGATCATCAAAATTTAATAAAAAGGAACAATATGCATTTCTTAGCAAAAGCAGCAATTTTGGCTGGATTAATTCAGATTTTAGTAATCACTCGTAAGCCGATAATTTGTGCGACAATATACGCTGTAATATACTTTTTAATTGCGTTGCTTTTAGCAGGAGATTTTGCAGATTTCTTGCTTTCAGCGACTTTTGGAACTGCATTTGCATTTGGTTTATCATATGGCTACTATTGGTTATTGAATAGACTTTACGACAGCTCACTTGGATTATTTTGGGGTGCTATTTTTCTAGGTCTATTTATTGGCATAGTATAAGTTCAAAGTGCAGTTTGTGCATGATAACTACTTTATTTGCATATAGATTTTGGTTAATAACTTTAAGTAGGGTGATCACGATCGCCTAACTATCGGTGCTTCCGCTCCGCTCGTGGATCGCTTTCGCGACCACTCGCTCGGGCTACGCCACATTTGCTTCTGTCACTCGTCTTGCAGCGGCAAGCCTCGCGCCATTGCAAACGTCGGAACACCTTGGTCGTTATCCGAACATTTCATCCAGAATTTGTTATTTTGTTTATTTATTAATTTCGAGTTGTTCGTTCGTTAAATTTGATTG
>NZ_NETS01000002.1 GCF_002150035.1 Leptospira venezuelensis
GTATTTTGCTCAACAAGATCTTGGTTGGTACACCTCTTGTGCTGTTTCTAACAATTATACTAGTATGGTTTGGGTTTTTGGCGGATATTTAGATTAACAAGGCCTCATCACGGCGTATAACTGTCGGTGCTTCCGCTGCTCATGGATCGCTATCGCGACCACTCGCTCGGCCTTCGCCACATTTGCTTCTGTCACTCGTCTTGCAGTGGCAAGTCTCGCGCCATTGCAAACGTCGGAACACCTTGGTCGTTAGGCGAAATTACAAATCTTAATTTTATCGTTGTAGGTATAAATGTTTAAAGCCCCTAATCGGTTATTCAAAAGAATACTACATACTAAGGATTTGGAGAAAAGGAGATCTGGTCTAATTACGTTATCGAAAAAATATCAACATCAATGTTACGGATTACTTGCGGAAGCAATTTTAGCGGAAGAAGTAAATGATTCGATTGAATTAGCCGATGCAGCTGTTTTAAGAGCGCATTCAGACTCGGAGATATTATTTTCTCATTTTCTCTTGGCAGAATTCATATATACTCGGCTTAAAACAAAGCCCGTTGATTCTCGGGGAATAGATTATTTAATTGCCGAATCTTTATTAAAAAAAGCGATCCGCATAGATCCTGATTATAGATATCCAAAACGTCAGCTAGCTTTGTTTTATAGTGATTGGGGGAGATATGATTCCTTTAGTGAAGATGAAAAAAGGTCAGTTATATATGCAAGGAAGGTCTTTTTTGAATTATACCGTAAATATAAGCTTCCATTATATTTAGATGACTACTGGATTTGTGTTCAGCGCAATTTTTCTCCCTCAAATGCCTTACGAGCATTGCATTGGGCTTTGAAAAAATCTCCAAGTAATTATAATATTTTATATGCTCTTGGAGAATCATACGAACAGATAAGAAATCCTGAATTGGCAGCTTTGTATTATAAGAAAGCAGAAGAGTTGGGGCATCCTTATTTAATAAAAAGGCCAAAACTAAAATCAGTTAAGTAAAAGCAATTTGTAACTTCGCCTAACTAAAAAATTGTCGCGGCGCCTCGGGATCGCTTCGCGACCCTTGCTTGGGCTTCGCCACATTTCGCTTTGTCACTCGTCTTGCAGGGCAAGACTCATGCCAAGTGCTTCGCACTCGCGAAACGTCGGAACACCTTGGTCGTTAGGCGCAATGGTATTGAATTTAATACTATAAGTAATTAGAATATTTGGCAATAATGCAAACTACTCGAAGAGCTTTATTTACTTTGTCAATCTGTGGATTTTCTTTAAGTCTTTTCGGATATGTGAGTTTATTTTTAGAGCCTACTTTTTCGGGCACTGATTTTTTAATTTTGTTATTTCTTGGTTCCTTTGTTTCTTGGAGCATTGTTGTGACTACGTATCATTTAAAATATAAAGATGATACAAATTATCATAATGCGCTAGATATTTTACTTTCTAATTGTCCATTATGGATTAAAGAACTCGCGAATTGTTTAACTGTTTATGCAGGGATTAATATTGTGATGGTATTTGCTAATATTGAAATGTTTAAAATATTAATAACTCCCAAAGATAAGGTAATTTATTGCATGTTAACGGTAGTTAATTTTTTGGCTTCTTGCTTCCATTACTCTGAACTTAAACTCAGAGAATAAGGGCTATCGGGCCGCTTTTATAAGGAGCAATCAGAAAATTGCTGAAATTAATACCACAGCGCCTAACTATCGGTGCTTCCGCGTCGCTTCGAGATTGCTTACGCAACTCTCGCTTGGGCTTCGCCACATTTGCTTCAGTCACTTCGTTTGCATGCGCAAACTCGTGCCATTGCAAACGTCGGAACACCTTGGTCGTTAGGCGACAGTATCCAATATTGCATTAAAATTAGAAGACTATAATAAGGTATGAATCATTATATATTTGCGAGCCTTCTTGCTATTTCAGTAATATTATTGCTTAAGCTATCATTTGTGCAGAAGCAAAATAACTTTGTCGTTCCTGCCATTAGCTTTGGCCCGAAAGGGATTCGAATCCCTAAACTTCTTTTGTTAAAAATCGGTTTGATAAATTCGAATGAGATGACATTAAAGTTCATTCTAAAAAAAGATTACTTAACTTTCGCAATTATATGCTTTGCCGGTATCGTTAGTGAGTTAACGGATTTGGGAATTAATAATAACTTTTATGAATCTACGCTCAGATTCCTAAATTTTATTATTCTCGTCATTTCCATAATTAAGATTATTTTTGGGATTGATTTGATAAAAAGCCCAAGTTCTAAGAAGACTGATTCCGAGATCACCAATGAGATACTAGAGTTGCTTTCGAATGCTCGAATCAGCATTAATTCTTGGGATGATTTTTCGAAGAATTTCCAATATTTCGCTCACTTACTGCCAATTATAGAAAATGAAGAGGAAATAGATTATAAAGATCTTGTAATCTCATTATCAAACGTAAATGTGAAAAAAGATTTTCGCGCTAACGCATTTAAGGAAATTCAAAAGTATGTCCAGCTTCACACTGGCTTGATGCCGGAGATCCCTTTGCCAAGAAAAAGGAAAAAGTAATTTCAAAGGGATACCATCGCCTAACTATCGGTGCTTCCGCTGCGCTGCGAGATTGCTGCGCAACTCTTGCTTGGGCTTCGCCACATTTGCTTCTGTCACTCGTCTTGCAGAGCAAGCCTCGCGCCATTGCAAACGTCGGAACACCTTGGTCGTTAGACGCCAGATTGTAAAATGAAAATAAGAGGAAATACATATTCTTATGTAATCGGAGTTCATAAAAGGGGAGAACCATTCTATTTTATTTTTTGGATTATTCTTTCATTCTTAATTGAATCGTCAGCATTATCGGTTTTCATATGTGTTCTCTTTTTTCTATTGGGATATCTTCATATGCGAATGATTAGGTTGCTATTTAGGATGACCAAGAATTTTTCGGAAAAGGTAATTCTTTCTCTACAAAATGATGAAATATTTTGGGTAGAGAGTTTAAAACCGGATGACGACCGATTCAATATTAGAATTCTCTTGAAAGATTTAGAATATTACAGTATAGATTCTTTATTTGGTAAATTTAGTCTGGAGGTGACTGAAAAGAATAAAAAATTGCATCAGCTCACATTTCACAAAACTGAAATGGAAACGGTAAAAAAGCACCTATCAGATATTGTAGAATCTTATGGAAATCAGACTGGAAAATCATTAAGAAAGAAAGTTAATTCGATTTCATTCATTCGGTATTTTTGTTGGCCATTAGCTTTAATCTCTATAATCTATAATTTAAGATTCTATTTTCTTTAAATTTACAGAAATAATACAATCCGGCGTATAACTGTCGGTGCTTCCGCTACGCTTCGAGATCGCTTTCGCGACTCTCGCTCGGGCTTCGCCACATTTGCTTCTGTCACTTCGCTTGCAGTGGCAAGCTCGTGCCATTGCAAACGTCGGAACACCTTGGTCGTTATACGCCATTTTCAGAAATTACCAGGAAACAAAATGAAACAAAAATTAATATATCTTCTAAAATTATTGCCAATCATGCTTCTGGCAATTTCGCTAATCTCCACGATTTTCATGGTTACGAAAGGTTTTTTAATTTCAGATTCCTCTAAAGTTATTGATTCAAGTGAGATTGAATTTATTGAAAATTTCATTAAAGATCTAAAAACTAAAAATAACTTAAAGATATATCAGGCTGTTAATTCTAAAGCTTTCCCTAAAAATGATTTGGAGGCTATATTAAAGAAAAGAGAAATTACAGAGATTCTCAAGGGAACCACTCCTAAAATCCAAATATTCATTAAAGAAGATAAAGTGAGTTTGGAATCATTTGGGCTCCAAGATGGAAAAGGCGTTCAATTTCTAATTGAAAAAAAGGGGGAAAAGACAATCCAATGCTCGTTCAGTATTGGAAAGAATCGCAAAGGCGTTTCAGAAATAGCTGGATTTTACTTTAAAGATAATGACTTGAGTATTGAAGAAATTCGACTCCGAGATAAGCTGAAAATTAGCAATCTTTCTCTAAGCAATTACATAATTATCGCCTACTTACTCAGTGGGCTTGCGCTTTGGATTTTCGCATATGTCAAATTAGTTAATTCGATATATACAAATGAAATAAAATACTATTTTCTTCTCTTTCTATTTGTTGCCGGTCTGTCTTACGATTGGAATTCGTCTGACTTTTTGAGTCAGTATCAGTTCATTAGTTTTCACTTAAACCCACTATCCATTAATAAACATTCATATGTCGAAAATTGGAAGATTACAGTTTCTTTCCCTCTTGGTGCTATAATCTTTTTAACTAAATTATCTTCAGCTTCGCTTAGAAAAATTGAAAACGGCGCATAACTGTCGGTGCTTCCGCTACGCTTCGAGATCGCTTTCGCGACTCTCGCGCGGGCTACGCCACATTTTGCTTTGTCACTCGTCATGCAGAGCAAGCCTCGCGCCAAGTGCTTCGCACACGCAAAACGTCGGAACACCTTGGTCGTTAGACGAAATGACCGGAACTTTATTATGTTATGAAAATGTATTTAAACGCTAATTTAATTTGTATATTATTTCTTTTTTGTTTAGTTTCCCATTGTCGAAAAGAAGAGCCTGAGATAATCTCGGAAGAATTGGGAACAAGATTCGTTTCGGAATTTAGTGGAGCGATTTTAAAGAAAAAACCGACCAACGACTCAGATTCGATCTCCACTATTCCATATGGAGAAGAGATTGAAATTATACAGAAATCGAATAATAAATGGATTAAGATTAGATGGAAAGAGAAAACGGGCTGGATTGTTGATAAAAGTCTTCCGCTTGTAATTGATTATTCAGTCGAATATCCCCAATATTCAATACGAATGCCAGGAACTAATATTCAGGTTTGGGCGATTGAGCTAATTACGAAAAAGAATAAGAGACTTCTAATTTCATTTGCAACCTATGAAATTTGGAAATCCCCGACAGAAGTAGAGTTAAGGAGTTCTGGAATTAATACTCCGATTTGGACAGATGCAGACGGAAATTTCGCAATTACTACCGAACCCGCAGACGGAAAATTTTATGGTTTAAAAGGGAAAATAAGTCATAAAGGTCCATTTACCGAATATGAAGGTGAACTTCTATTCGACGGTTTTCATGAAGTATACAACTTAATCGAAAATAAAATCGTATTACAAAATTCTATAAGATTTAAAGGAACAGGATATCCAGGTGAGTTATAGCGGTCACTTCGTCTAACTGTCGGTGCTTCCGCTCCGCTCGGAGATCGCTAACGCGACTCACTCGCTCGGGCTACGCCACATTTCGCTTTGTCACTCGTCTTGCAGAGCAAGCCTCGCGCCAAGTGCTTACGCACTCGCGAAACGTCGGAACACCTTGGTCGTTAGCCGACATTTGTGTAAAATTCATGTTAGAATCGATATTGATAAGAAATCAAGAAGTTGGACCAATAGGTGACCAAATTGATTTAGGTTCGTTAGCCGAGGCTCTTCTATATTATGGAGAGGTGCGCATTTTAGCGAAACATCATGTTTTAGAAGAACTAATTCGGAAAATAGGACCAGATTCATTAATAAGGTTACTTGAAACAGGCATTTTTAAGTTAATCTATGAATTGGACATGATGGGCATTCATACTAATGCATCTGGAACACCAAATGCTTTACATAGCCCGGTTGTGTTTCATGCTTTAAAACATGAACCAGATGTTGCCTTGCCCGAGCTATTTCACTCTGTAACGGGAAGAAGTGGGAAGGGGCGACGACTATCAAAGAAATTCGCAAGTTTAATTGAAACCGTAAATCGTGAACCTGGCTTAATAGAGGCATTCAATAGTGATATCGATAATGGTGAATATATTAAGAAGACTGTAACGGAGCTTATTTCTATATATGCACCCGAATATACTATCCCAAGATCTTTCATATTTGATATAGATAAAAGAGGAAACGAGTTCAAGATAGTTACTAATCTTGATTTTGAAGAATTAAATATAATTTATCATCAAAGAATATCACCTAAGCATTCGAGCATAACTGATGCCTATATAATGAGTCACATACTTACTGCCAGAGAGAATGCAATGCTTTGCGCAAAATACAAGAGCGATATATTTATTGATTCTGTTAATATGCGCATGTTAGAGCTTTGTTTTGATTCAATAATCCAACGTACAAAACATTCAAAAAAGAATATAGAAACCTTTCAAGATTTTGTATTCGATGATTCCCGTGCAGTTCGAGAGGCAGTAAATTCTGGCAAGCTTGAATTTACTGAAGTTATAAATTTAGTGGAGAAATCAATTAAGTTTAAAGAGTGGGTTTCTGAAAGGCCAAGCGATATGGAGCTCGTTAAAGAATATTTCAAAGAAGTGACGAAAACGTCTAGTATTGATAAATTACCTACTAAAATTGCAAAGTGGTCTTTTTTTACAGGCGCTGGATTGGCCATTGGTGCTACGCTAGGTTCAGGAGCAATTGGTACTGGTCTCGGGGTTTTGACCAGCGTTGTCGATGCATTTGTTTTCGATAACATTGTTAAGGGATGGAAACCCAGTTCATTTATTAATACAGTAAAAAGTGCATTAGTTAAATAATACACAAACGTCGGCTAACTATCGGTGCTTCCGCTACGCTCGCGGATCGCTAACGCGACCACTCGCTCGGGCTTCGCCACATTTCGCTTTGTCACTCGTCTTGCATAGCAAGCCTCGCGCCAAGTCCTGCGGACTCGCGAAACGTCGGAACACCTTGGTCGTTAGCCGCCATAAGCTTATATTTTAAAGGTGAAAATATGAATATTGAACATATTCGCAAACTGTCATATCGAATAATTCTGATAGGATTACTAACTTTACTTTATTGGGTAGTTGCCTTTATCACAATAAACGTATTCGGCTTACGCGTTTTTAGGGAAAAACTTACTGAGCTGTTTCTTATAAGTATTCTTGGAATATTTGCATTAATAGCAGGATCTTTTTTATTGAATATTGTTACCAATTTGACAATAATTGCAGATTCAGCAAAGGAAAACAAAGAAGTAAGTTCTAATTCTCGAAAATCTCAAGTTAAATATTTCATTTTGTTTCTATTGTCCCTTATTCTTTTGATTGGGTTTCTTTTTCTAGGAAATTATTTAACGATAAATAAGAAGAGGAATTTATTAGAGAGAGATGCAGCAAGACTAATTAGTGAATATCACAGTGAAATAGAATTATTAGCAGTTTATAAATTTAGTAAAACTTATGAAAATAAGGCTGCGGAGATATTAAGAATAGTTAGTCAGGTAAATGATGAATTTCCAACTGTAAAAATTATTCATCGTATAACTCACGATTCTAAAAATGTTTTAATTGCCTTTGACCAAGAGACGGATTGGGATAAAGATTCCAATTATAAAGAAACAGATTTCATTTATACTTCATCTAGAGAGGAAAAGGATTATATCAATTCAATTTTGGATGAAGGCAAGGAACTATCTCCATATTTTGAGGCCGATGAAGGTTACTATAAGTTGATTTATCCAATAAAAATCAAGAACAACATTTTCTTTTTGCTGCTTACCGATTATCAGCGCTATGGAAAGATAGGCTCGTAGTGTTTTATCGCTAAATTCTTACGGCGGCTAACTGTCGGCTCTGACGCATCGCTTCGAGATTGCTTCGCAACCCACTCGCTTGGCCTTCGGCACATTGGCTCAGTCACTCAAATTGCAAAGCAATTCTCGCGCCTGTCTTCGCTTCGCTCAGCACGCCAACGTCGTCAAGCCTTGGTCGTTATCCGAACATTTCATCCAGAATTTGCTTTTTTGTTTGTTTTCTAATTTTGAAGAGTTCGTTCGTTAAATTTGAACGATTGGTTGCTTGGTAATTGATTAGCTTCTTTTTTCTAATAGCCGCCACGCTTTGAAGTGCGTCTTACGATTCAGGCTTTTCATTTCGTGCGACTTTTGTTGTTTGATGATAGCGTAGAGAGGCGGACAAAGTTTGTTATACTAAATTCTTTCGCTTCGCAGGGTGTAAAATTTCTAGATATAGTGGCTGAAACGTCGGATAACTTCCGGTGCCTCCGCGCCGCTCGGGACTTGCTTCGCAACCCGCTCGCTTGGCCTTCGGCACATTCGCGTCCGTCACTTCGTTTGCAAAGCAAACTCGTGCCGTTGCGAACGTCGGAGCACCTCGGTCGTTATGCGACATCTAATCAAATCTTATAGAATTACGAATGTTTAACTTTGTAAAGAATATTGAAAAACATATAGAGGCAGTAGGATTTCTCACAATCGCCTCGCTTTTGATCCATTTGCTTTTCCGATTTTTTCCAGTACGAAATAAAATTGGCTCATCGGAAATATTTATAATAATACCTGGCCAGTATAGTTTTTATACGAGGTCGTTTCCAGAGTTTGATAGATATAGCCAATGTAAGGATCCAATCCTTTCATTACATGATAGCATCGTATCCTCTTCTGAATCGGAGTTTTGTAGGGCATATGAAGTTGAAGTCAATGAAATTGGTACTATAAATATATCTTCTCTGAATTTAAAAGAACGGGCTTACTTTTATTCATCAAACCGGCTTGAAGCATTTACTAAATTTATAGCAAATATATTCGGGGTAGTAACTTTATTGCTATTTTTCATCTTGTTTGTGCTTATGCGTCCATTTAGGCCTAAGCCTCTTTGGACAGATTAGACGTCGCATAACTTACGGCTCTGACGCTTCGTTTCGAGATTGCTTACGCAACTCTCGCTTGGCCTTCGGCACATTGGCTCAGTCACTCGAATTGCAGAGACAATTCTCGCGCCTGTCTTCGCTGTGCTCAGCTCGCCAACGTCGTCAAGCCTTGGTCGTTAGACGCAATAACTCAAAAATGTTCAGTAGAGTCAGATTTGGTGGTAAGATGAGCGAATCAGAGTTATACAATATAATTAGGAATATGAATGTCGAATTGGACAATTTGGAACTTCCTTCGTATAGGGAAAAATTAAATTTGGATCTTACTAAGAGTCAAATAAGACATGCTAAACGGTTTGTGAATGAGCTGCATCAAAATAGCGATGAAAATCAGATTAACGGGTTTTTTAGGTTCATACTTGACTATCAACTTAGCCCGAAAATGCATGAATTGCTATACCAATTAAATTATTATTATGACAATTTGAACAAGAATTCTAAGAAGGGGATAGTTAGTAGCCTATTCTACAAATTATTTCGGAGCTAAGAGTTGAAGAATTAGTGTGAAAATTTCTCATATTTAATTGCTGTAGCTTTCAATTCTCGCAAGTTTAGTTCTATATAGACTAATTGGTTCATCTTAGTAATGATGAATTAAGGCGATTCGTTACGGCGTCTAACTGTCGCCTCTGCCGCATCGCTTCGGGATTGCTACGCAACCCTCGCTTGGCCTCCGGCACATTTTGCTTCTGTCACTCGCCTTGCTGAGCAAGTCTCGCGCCATTGCAAAACGTCGGCAAGGCTTGGTCGTTAGGCGAAAGATGATCAAAAAATTAAAGAAGAAGAAAATGAAATCTTTACTATTTTCAGTTTTACTAATCGCTCCTTGGTCTGTATTTGCTCAACAAGGTAAAACAAATATGAACTTTGAATTAGAAATAAAGGCAAAGGAGAAACAGATTTCTGAATACGAAACTATATTAAAGATGCAAGAGCAGAGGTTAGTTTTTGCAAATGAGATGATGCTGGCTCAAGAGAAGAGATTTGAGAGTATTTCAATTATTATCACTTTAATGCTTGGAATTTTTGGTTTAATTGTTCCGTTATTTACTTATTTATATCAAATCCGACCAGGGAGGGAAGCAATAGGAGAGGCAAGGCACATTATCGATACGCTTGAACAGACAATCGAGAAAAAATTTGCTGATTTTATGCAAAAAGAAGAGACTGAAAGGATAGACTCTGCACTATTTAATATTGAAAGCCAAGCTCCTCAGCTGATTCAAAACGCTGTTGTTTATTTAAATCTAAACCAATATTATCAGTTTACTGATGTACAATTGCACAAAGTTGCATATCTACTTGAAACGCATATAGACGAAAACGTTAAACATACGTTGCGAATAATTCTGGGTTATAGAAAGACTCCATTCGCCGATCTCTATTTTAAAAAATATTCTACGATCGAGTATTCTCAGCACACTATTTGGTATGCGCTGACATATTATGTTAACGCAGGATTGTCGAATTATTATGCCCAAATATTGGAGATTATTAAGTCTCAGGAGAGCAAAGGTAACGCATTTATAGATATCGTGACTAGCCTATATAACATTAATCCGCGCTCTTCCATTGAAATTATTAATAATCCGAATATTATTGATACACTATCACCTCAGGAGCGTAGAGCTATTCGACAGTATCTAAATAATGAAGAAGGATTTAAATATATAGTGAAATTTCTTAGAGATACCTATTTGTGGAGAGTTGATCCTACTGAATAAGTTGATCATCCATCGCCTAACTATCGGTGCTTCCGCTCCGCTCGTGGCTCGCTACGCGACCACTCGCTCGGGCTGCGCCACATTTGCTTCTGTCACTTCGTTTGCAGAGCAAACTCGTGCCATCGCAAACGTCGGAACACCTTGGTCGTTAGACGCCATTTTTAAAATAATCAAAGTAGGAGACAATAGTTAATGAGATTACAAGCGATGAGTGAGATTATTAGTCAGTACGCGGCAAAGTTCTCAGTAATTCATTCGAATAGTGGAGGTAACCACTTTTTTAATGGATTATTAGCATCTAAAATTGCATTAGAAAATTTACAAAGTATTCCACCATTATCGGAGGATATTATCAATTTTTTAAGAAAATATTCAATAGCAACCGTTCAAGTAGACTCAATGATGGTGAGTCCGGATACAGTCACCCAATTAAATCGGGACTTTAAAGCACTCAAGGATAAAATAGCCGTTCTCGATTCATTATTACAGTCTTTAATTGTTAAGGATGGAGCTACTACTGCTTTCATTAAGTTATATGAATTAAATTCGTTAGAGGAGTTAGAGAATTTGATTTCTTCATTGAGAAAGATTGTATTCTTACCATTAGCAAATTTGGAAGGAGATTTGGTCCTATCAGGATTTGATGTAGGATCAAAATATTTTAATATTTTAATTACTTCTGCACTTACTTTTACTTTCTTTACAAACATGATTCGTGAATCTTTCGATTTGTATGTACATAGTTACCAAAAAGTAAAAATGACAGAAAAGCTAATCGAAACTTATTCTTTTTCAGAATCCGTTATTAAAGAATTACAAGAAAAAACTCGTGATGAATATAATAAAGATTTGGTGAAAAGTTCAGAAAAATTATATAATGATCTTCCTGATAGCCAGACAGAAAAAGTATCTAACAAAAATGAATTTGTTAATAACACAAAATTTGCATTGGACGAACTTGCTAAATTGATGGATAAGGGATTGGAAATTCATCATTCAATTGAGGCTTCTTCAGAGGCCAAAGCAAACTTTCCTGATTTTTCAGCGGCAAAACAATTAATTGAATCCCAAAAATTATTAGATAAGCGTGATTAAAAACGGCGTCTAACTTTCGGTGCTTCCGCTGCGCTGCGGGATTGCTTACGCAACCCTTGCTTGGGCTACGCCACATTTGCTTCTGTCACTCGCCTTGCAGCGCAAGTCTCGCGCCATTGCAAACGTCGGAACACCTTGGTCGTTATCCGAACATGCCAACGCTGAGTATTTTATTTTTCTTTTTTTAAGGTTGGAAGTGTTTGCTAAAGCAAGATTTTTCACCTACGTAGGGATTTAAATTTATTCAATTAAGGCACGCCCTGGCCACACTGGTGCCATCGCTACAAATTACATCTGTTAAGAGGTTAGAGTAGGTATCTGACGGTACAGTCTCGCTATTTACGTGTCCGTGTCGGTCGCGCCACTTTAATCTTAGGACTAAGATTTGGTTTTCTTCTTGTTGTCCTTAAGGTCAGTGTTAATTCAATTTTTTGGTGTTTGGTTGGCACTGTCGGATAACTCAAGATTGACGCTCCGCTTGGGGCCAGCTATGAACTGCCCACTCGCTCCGGGTTTCACCACATTGCCCTTTGGGCAACGTCGTCAATCATTGGGTCGTTATCTCCATGCCGCGCCCCTTCAGTTATGGCGCCTGCCGTCCGTGGCAGGCTTGAATTGAGGTCAATAATCTGCTAAAATGGCCTAATTTAAGTATAGGGCTATTTCGGATCTACTTAGATCGTAGTTTTAAACCGACGATAGAATCAGATTGAAATTATGTCATGTAGGCTAAAAATGTCCTACAGCCATTATATAATTTTCTTAGGAAATATGAAATGAACCAAGCACTTTTAAAAAGGCTTTTTCGTACTATACCAACTCAACCAAGTCCTGATTTGGCAAAGATTGCTCAAGAGATAATAGCGGAAGAGCGAAAAAAGGGTCATACAAGTCTTGCTGATTCATTATCCGCAATTCTCAAGAAAGGAAATGAACAGCGAACTGAGACAGTAGGTAAGGTAGTTTCTTTACATGAAATTCCTATTGATCGTCGTTATAAAATTCCTCTAGTTAATCATTTAGAAAGAGATAATCTCAGACATAGGATGATTTTACCGCCTGCAACTGAAGAAAAAATCCGTAGAATTGAAGAAGAATACGCTGGTAGAGAGAGACTTAAGCATTTTGGTCTTAGACCTAGAAGAAAAATTCTTTTTTATGGCTCACCCGGCTGTGGTAAGAGTATGAGTGCCGAAAGAATAGCGTGGAATCTCGGATTGCCTTTTCTTAAAGTTAAATTTGAAGCGATACTTTCTTCTTTCTTGGGAGAATCTGCAAGTAATGTAAAAGCTATTTTTGATTCTATCAAAAACTTTCCTTGTGTGCTCTTGTTAGATGAGTTCGATTTTATTGGAAAAACGAGATCAAGTAAGAATGATATAGGAGAAATGCATCGAGTAGTAAATGTACTTTTACAGCTGATGGAAGAATATGATGCTCCTGGTATTCTTGTAGCAACTACTAATCTAGAAGGAAGCTTAGATGAAGCTTTGTTTCGCCGATTCGATGACATCATTGAACTTCCTAAGCCTGATGCTAATCAAATATTTGAATTATTCACTTCAGCCCTTTCTGCGATGGAAATAAGTAACAAAATAAATTGGAAGAAGATCATTTCCAATTTAATTGGATATTCACCTGCAATGATAGTCAAAATTGCACAAGATGCAGCAAAGGAAGCGGTCCTTAAAAAAGAACTGCCGATCTCTCAAAAACATATTTTAAAGGCAATAACTGAAAACTCAAAAATTGAGATTTAAGCAATGGCGGATTTTCCACATTTAAAATTGGATGCTGATCTTAGAGGTCACTATCGGCCACCAAAAGTTGGCGGAGGGAACGGACCAAACGAAAGAACGAAGGAGAATGTACGGAATCGTGCTGAACATGGCAAAGCAATTACTAAGCGAGTTTCGGAATTACAGAATTCGTGGCTTGAATTATTAAAAAATCGAGAAGATTTAGGGCTTCCCCCACTGCCAAATGCGATTCCTCTTTTTCTGGAAATTGATCCTGACAGTTTTAATGCTGATAGTTTGAAAAGCTTTGGAATTGAAGTTCTTTCTGTTGAAGAAGATGGTCTAGTTATCGGAGCTTCAACGGATGGATATAATTTCAAATCTCTTAAAGAAAAAATAGAAAAATTTTTAGCCGAAGAAGGTAAATATAAAAACACTATAGCAAAACTCTGGAACATCGAAACTGGAGATAAATGGCGCTTGGATCAGATTTTGTCTTCTGAATTGCTGGAAAAGTGGGAAACAATTGAAGACGATCGCGAATACATAGTTGATATATCCGTCTCATGTAACGTTTATATTCCTGATTTGTCTGCACAGGACGCTGAGACTTCAGATGATGAATATGCTCAATATCTTGGACGATGGAGAGAGCGAAAGAGAATTCTTGAAAGTGAAAGGGAAAGAATCGCTATCGAGCGAGAGACTCAATTAGCGAATTTTGTAAAAGGATATCAAGGTGAGTTTTTATCTAGCATAATCGATTCATTTGATAGTTTTGGAGTTAGAGTTCGTGTGTCGGGAAAAGGGCTAAAGGACATAGTATTTAATTTTCCCTTTATTTTTGAAATTTCAGAATACGATCCGTATATAGTTGAATATGGATCCGAGGAAAAAGCGGAAATTCCGAATCTGACCTTTCTGGAACCAAACGGCAAAGCGCCGATTATTTGCGTTATTGATAGTGGTATACAAGAAGAGCACAAATATATTACGAATGCAATTAGAAAGGATTTATCAAGATCGTACTTACCCGAAGACAATAGTACTTTTGATAATGTGGAAAATGGAGGCCATGGCACTAGAGTTACAGGTGCTATACTTTTCGGTAATGAGATTCCGATAAGTGGAAATCACCAGCATGCAGCATGGGTGGCTAATGCAAGAGTTTTAGATCATAATAATGGTATTCCTTACGATATTTATCCGCCCAAGTTGATTAGAGAAATCATCCGTGATTATCATCCTGATTGTAAAATTTATAATTTGTCAATTACATCGAAGACCCCTTGTCGTACAAGGCATATGTCAGTGTTGGCGACTGAGATAGATATGTTGTCTTGGAAAGAAGATACTCTATTTATTATTGCTATGGGCAATATAAAGAAAATTACACGTAATCAAAGTAATCCGGGAGTTAAAGATTTTATCTCAAATGGAAAGCACTATCCTGATTATTTTAAAGAAGCTTCGAGTAGAATTGCCAATCCTGCACAAAGCGCTTTTTCCCTTTCCGTGGGTTCTATTTGCAGTGCTGACTTCGAAGATTTGAATTGGAAGTCCTTTGGAAAGAAAGACGATCCGTCAGCCTTTACTAGAAGGGGGCCGGGTTTATGGGGAATGATAAAGCCAGATGTTGTAGAATATGGAGGCGATTATGTTCATGAAAAAAATGCCTCACCAAATATTATCACTAAGTTAGAAACAACTCCGGAAACTATTCGAACTACTTTGGATGCTCAAGGTGCGAGAGGAAGGGACATGGTTGGAACTTCTTTTGCAGCTCCAAAAGTAACGCATATTGTTACGCAAATTTTAAATCAGTGGCCGAATGCCTCCTCATTATTTGTTCGGTCACTGATTGCCCAGAGCGCAAGATGGCCTGAGATCAGTATAAATCTAACTGACACTGAAAAATTAAACTTAATGGGTTATGGACTGCCTTCAATAGATCGATCATTGGATAACACGCCAAATCGAATTACCTTTGTTGCAGAAAGTTCTATCGAACCCAAACATGCTCACGTATATAAAGTCTCAATTCCTGAAGAATTGCGAAGGCCAGGAGATTCGCACTCATATTTAATTGAGGTTAGCTTAGCCTATAAGGCCAGAGTTCGGCGTACAAGACGAGGGACTAAATCCTACGTTTCTTCTTGGGTAGATTGGTTAAGTTGTAAGTTAGGTGAAAGCGACGAAACGTTTAAGGAAAGGGCTGTTCAATACGCTAGCTCGTCAAACGATATTCCCGAAAATGAGACAGACACGATTAAGTGGGTTATTCGGGAAAAGAATCATTGGGGTTCTGCATTAGGGTTGAAGAGAAATGATAGTACCCTCCAAAAAGACTGGGTCATTCTTCCTTCGTATGATTTGCCTGAACATTTATCGTTTGCAGTTATTGGACACCCAGGCTGGGAGAAAGATATTCTAACAGAAAAGGCTCCTTATTCTTTACTCATTAGCATAGAGTGTCTAAATCCGATGATAGAAATTTATGAGAAAATAAGAATTCATAATCATATTGAAGTAGAAATTTCATAATAGCTGTCAGCTTCACTATCAAATTAGCTTTGCTATATCTCAGTTTACAAGAGCAATTTAGATCTTAGTCCACCCGAACGCTTCGCGATCGGGGCGCCAACTCTTCAGTTAGCTTGCTCTAATTGCCCTCGTTAAAACTGCTTTGCAGATTTTACTCGGGCTTTCTTCCGTGATTTAATAACTTCATTAGTCGTGAACACTGAGTAAAAGAAGAAAGGAGATTTCCGATAAATCTTCATAAATTTTAAGAATTCATCTATGTACAATCTACATTTCCCGGATTCTATCTTTGAAACCTGACTTCTGCTTCTTTTGAGCATCTTTGCAACCTGTGCTTGGGTAAGATTAGCTTCTATTCTTGCAACTTTTAGCTGATGATAGAATGCTTTCCTTTCCTCCTCGGAAATTCTCCTTATGATTTCCGATTTAGGCCGTTTTCGGACAATACTTTGAAACTTGTTTTTGGATTTTTCCGTCATAAAGGAACCATTCTGAACAGAGATTCGTAAAGAATGCATGGCCCACGGTATACTGCGTTCACTTTTTGTCAACTATGCCGCAATATACCGTGCGTGGATTTCGAAGAATTTTTATCAAAAGTCGGAAAGAATATTCAAAAAATACGGAAGGATAAAGGACTTACTCAGGAAAATATGGATGAAGGCGATTACGCTGTTCCTGTAAGAACTTTACAAGATATTGAAGCGGGCAGAGCTAATTTCACTGCTAACTCAATTTTTAAGCTTTCTAAACGATTAAAGGTTAAACCCAAAGATTTATTGGATATCTGATCGCATTCTATTGGCGTTCCCTAACCTGCTCAGCCTTCCGTGGCTTCGCTCGGTTAGAAATTCGGGGCGCGGCACAGCAGATAACTAAAAATTGTCGCGGCGCTTCGGGATTGCTTCGCAACCCTTGCTTGGGCTTCGCCAAATTCCGCTTTGTCACTCGTCTTGCATATGCCAAGCCTCGCGCCAAGTCCTTCGGACGCGCGGAACTTCGACAATTACTGGTCGTTAAGCGAAATTGCTGGAATATGTTTTTATAATCGGATTATTCAGGATAGCCAATTGTTCAAAAAATTAATCGATAGAGATGATCTAAAATTGTTTTGTGCAATAATCTATTCAGTAGTTAATAATTTTGTTCCTGAAAAGGAAATGGTTGTTTACTTGGATCGTGTATTTGATTTGAGTGAGAATAATTTCCGCTATCAAAAATCAATAGCACGATTTAAGAGAGTTCATTATGCAAAAATTCCAACTATATTGGAAAAGTATGAAGAACCTGAGTTTCACCGTTCTGCAATTTGCACGAGTCAAGAAATTGCGGAAATCGAAATTCCGGAGATTCACCGACTTTTACAAGAAGTGGAGAATTTAAAGGTTTATTATTTTGTCGTCGATTTAGGCAACTCTCTAAGCGAGTGGATAATTGTTTGCGAAGATCTGGAGTTAACAATTACAGGAGAACCATTTGTATCTCGGGAATTTCGAAATTTGCCTGTAGGTCCGGAATAATATTAATATAGATTGCAACTTCGCTTAACTTACGGCTCTGACGCGGCGCTGCGAGGTCGCTACGCGACTCTTGCTTGGCCTGCGGCACATTTCGCTTTGTCACTTCGTTTGCAGAGCAAACTCGTGCCAAGTGCTTACGCACTCGCGAAACGTCGTCAAGCCTTGGTCGTTAGTCGACATCGACAAAAAATGCATAAAAAAATGATTTCTCTATATTTTCGATTATTTCAGCCTATCTTTAGAGCAAGGAATATATGACATCTCAAAACAAGTTACAAATTTCAGTTATTTTATTTTTTACTGTCTTTTCATTTGAATTATTTTCGATTGATGTAAAGGATCTCAGTATAACTCTTTCAGAAGAAAAGACAATAATTTCAGATTGGGAAATACCCGGCAAAGTTTCTATTAAAGAATTTGTAGATAGGATAGGTGAGTCAGACAGAAAGTTAGATGAAGAAAGTAAGATTATATATATTTGGGATAAGTTTGGATTATCTGTCCAGGCCAACAAAAAAAGTCAGCTAGTAGATCAATTATCTGTTTTTGGAGTTGCCGGTTCGAAAGAAAATGAACCTAAAAGTAAATATTCTGGAAAGTTACTTTTCCAAAGTCAAAATCCAGATTCTAATACATTGACTAGTAGGGGCATATTCTGTATGTTAACTATAGGTAAACGTAAACTGTTTGGCCTTTGTAACGCAAAAAGTCAAAATCTTGAAAAGTTAATGATCAGCTTTGAACAAAGATTCTGAAGTAATCAACAGTCTCCTTGCTATTTAATCGACGTCGACTAACTTTCGGTGCTTCCGCGGCGCTTCGGGATCGCTTGCGCGACCCTTGCTTGGGCTTCGCCACATTTCGCTTTGTCACTCGTCTTGCAAAGCAAGCCTCGCGCCAAGTGCTTCGCACTCGCGAAACGTCGGAACACCTTGGTCGTTAGGCGACATTCCTACTGAAATTTCAGTTATTAAAAAAATTCAATTTACTGTTAGTGATTTTATAAGTTATCTTATATTTAAATATAAAATATACGTATTTTTACTATCTAATAATCGGGAATTCTTTAAATGGAACATTCATCAGACGAGCGTTGGAAAGAAGCGAGGAAAAGAGTTGAACCTTATGTTCATGCTGTCTTTTGGCAAGATTTAGGCGTAGAAGATTCTCAACGGTATGTAGATTGGATATTAGATAGGTTGGTTAAACATGAATTCTTGGCAGTTCTCGAGGATAACTATGCGTTATGGAAGTCAGATGAGAATAGAGATCGAATTTTACTTATTAGCGATTTAAAGTATCCTGAAGCCCGTAAAATTTTGAATGAAAAACTGGAAAAAGATCCGAATACATATTATTGGATTCAACCGAGCAGCGCTCCGTGAACACATTTTCTGATATCGATCGTAAAATACGGAACGTCGCCTAACTGTCGGTGCTTCCACTCCGTTCGTGGATCACTAACGTGACCACTCACTCGGGCTACGCCACATTTGCTTCAGTCACTTCGCTTGCAGAGCAAGCTCGTGCCATCGCAAACGTCGGAACACCTTGGTCGTTAGGCGCAATATCGCGATTCTTCTTTTTCTTTTTTTACAGAGAGTTGGAATTCTTCCGTAAACCATTTAGTAAAATTTCCTTTGGTTCGTTCCGCTTTCACACTTTTCTTGCCTTATCTAGTAAAACTGAAAGGCATTTCAGAATGTTAGGAATTCGTCAGAACTAATTGTATCCTTTGCTTTGGGATCTTGCGAAAAGTGTTTCGCTAGCCTTATATTGTAGGCGCAAATTCGTCTTTAATTGACCTTTGCTTTATTAGTATATTTTATAGAGTAGGGGTTTGGTGCAACGTATTTGAGCGATACTACGCCTAACTATCGGTGCTTCCGCTTCGCTTCGAGATTGCTTGCGCAACTCTCGCTCGGGCTTCGCCACATTTGCTTCTGTCACTTCGTTTGCATGAGCAAACTCGTGCCATTGCAAACGTCGGAACACCTTGGTCGTTAGGCGCCATATCGCGATTTTCTTTTTTAATTATTTTAGATAGAAGTTGTGAATTTTTTCGTAAAACCAAATGAGGATCCACTTAAAGTCAGGCCGCTTTTCACCCTTTTCTTACTTTGTGTAGTAGGCTGAAAAGCTCTACAGTATGTTAGGAATTTAATAGAACTACTTGCATCTCTTTCATCAAAAGAATCGAAAAGGGTTCGCTACTTTATATTTAAATAGTAAATTCTTCTTTATTTGACCTTTGCTTTATTAGTAGATTTTACAGAGTAGGGCTCTTGAATGCACCGTGTTTGAGCGATACAGCGCCTAACTATCGGTGCCTCCGCTCCGTTCGTGGATCGCTTCGCGACCACTCACTCGGGCTTCGCCACATTTACTTCCGTCACTACGCTTGCTTATGCAAGCTTGCGCCGTCGTAAACGTCGGAGCACCTTGGTCGTTATACGCAAGACGCCCAAATATTGCATTTTATAGAAGAATTCATTTGACTTATATACAAAGATTGTATATACTTAAGAAATGAACCAGACTGTTAATATTTCCTTTGAAAAGGGGCTTTTAAAAGAAATAGATAAAATTGCCAAAAGAGAGCACAGATCAAGGTCAGAATTGATTCGTGAAGCGGCGAGAGCCTATATAGAAAAGAAATTTAAATGGGAAAAAATTTTCGAAATTGGCTCAGCAATTTCTAAGACAGCAAATATTACTGAGGAATCCATTATAGATGAGATAAAACTAATCAGGAAGCAGAAGAAAACTCCCTGATGCTTAAAGTTCTTATAGATACCAATGTTTACATATCAGCAATTCTATTTGGTGGCAAACCTAAAGTTATTTTAGAAGAGCTAATATCGGGAAAGATAATTGGCTACATTTCTGATTCCATCTTAAAAGAAATTGAAGAGACATTAAAAAAGCCAAAATTTAAGTTAAGTGAAGAATTTATCTCAATAGTTTTATCTGAAATTGAATCACTCACAGAGAAAATAGTAAATATATCTCTAAAAGACTATGCGGGTCTTCGAGACAGAGATGATTATCACATACTTGAGAGTGCGATTTCAGCAAAGGTAGATTATTTAATTACTGGCGATCAAGATTTACTGGTTTTAAAGAATTTGAAATCTCTCAAGATTATTTCTCCTGAACAATATTTAAGTTTGGATAGTAGTGGGGCGTCCAGCGTATAACTGTCGGTGCTTCCGCTACGCTTCGAGATTGCTCGCGCAACTCTCGCTCGGGCTACGCCACATTTGCTTCTGTCACTCGTCTTGCAGAGCAAGCTCGTGCCATCGCAAACGTCGGAACACCTTGGTCGTTAAGCGCCATAACTGAAAATTATAAATATATCAAAGGATTTGATCTGTGCAAATAGAAACTATAATATTCATTTTCATTCTATTTTTGGGAGGTCTTTCATTTTATAATATTAGCTGGAGGATTAAGCATTCGCCTGAGCTGAAAGTTGGATACATAAAGTTATTTATTTTTTGGTTAATTTGTATATACAGTATTATATCCTTAACTCAAATTTCCAAATTTCCATTCTCTGACTATTTACCATTAATTCCAGTTATTATACTGGCTTTCTGGGTCTATTTGTTTAAGGGAGATCTCACTTTACAATCATATCCGGGATTCCTCGGCTTTCCAGTCGGCAGAGCCGAACGAATTAGAATTTATACACTTTTAATTCTAATATACTCAGTCATACAATTGTTTATATTTCGTATTGGCCTCTTCGGTCAAATATTTGAAACAAAAGGTATCCCGTTTTTTCTTCCCGTATATTTTATATTTGGATGGATATCAGTTTCGTATTTGTTTTCGACACTTGATGGTTGGCAATGGTTGTCAGAGAATTATAAACTTAACAATGAATTTTTTGGGGAAAAAAGTAGTTGGACCTCAGCGACAATGAACGGAATTTCCTTTAATAATTGTTTTGTACTGGGTGCAAATGCTGATGGTCTCTATCTTAGCATGATTTTTCTTTTCCGTTTCGGGCATTCGCCACTGCTAATTCCTTGGTCTGAAGTAACAATAGGGAAAAGAAAATTTCTTTTTTCGGATAAAGCAGTTATTGAATTTAAAAAGACTCCTGGTATTATTCTAACAGTTTCGGAAGAATTATTCAGCAATTTTAGAAGCTTCGTGAAGCAAGAGGACTAACGAAAAATCAGTTACGGCGCTTAACTTTCGGTGCTTCCGCATCGCTTCGAGATTGCTTACGCAACTCTCGCTTGGGCTTCGCCACATTTGCTTCTGTCACTTCGCTTGCAAGGCAAGCTCGTGCCATTGCAAACGTCGGAACACCTTGGTCGTTAGGCGAAAAGCGGCTAAAGTTACATTTATAAGATGAATTATTCAGTAGACTTTGCTATAAAAGAAGCAATTGCAACGGTTCGGAATTTAAACAAGCTGTTGCAGCGAGACTTTATTTTTTTATCGATACTATTTGGTATCATTATACTAAAATCGAATGATTCAATTCAATTCTCGTATGTTACGCTTGATTTGAGCGAGAGATTTTCAAAGATTGCAATTTGGTTTATTATTTGTATTACTTTAATTATTATTCAAAGTCACCTATGTAAAATCTATGTTTTGCATCGTATCATAGATCGAGAACTAAAAAATAACGCTATTGAGAATCTGCCATCTACAGATGATGATGTACGCAAGGGATACATTATTAGAGTAAGTGCGAGAGAATCGTCATATTTGCTCTCTGATAATTTTATTTCAGACTTTATTGCTACAGGAAGTAAAAGGGAAGCCTCATTTAGGAGATTACAATTTTCTTTGATGAGCGTATTGGCCATCAACTGTATCGTTAGTGTATATTATATTACTGATATATTGGGTTTCGAATTAGATTTATTTCTTTATGCTCTGTGTGTATTATTAAGCATAATAATTTTGACTTCCTCATTAGTAGTTATTTTTAGATATTCGGTATATTCTAAAACGATTGCTGAACAGGAAAAAGAGGACTGGATTCGTTTTTTGATAAATGCAAGAAAAACGATTGGCGACTTTCTTTTGCTCTCCGAGGATATAAAATTAGAGTATAAAGAATTAGAAAAAATCAATGCAATGAGCTCAATATTGGAAAACTCCAGGAAGCTTATCAATGCTTATGATTACGAGTTTATAAGAAAATATGCTGACATATATATTGATAACATAAAAATTTTGTTTAAATATTTAGAGCCGAAAATGTCACAGTTATGGGAGAATAAGAAAAAAGCAGCGAATATAACTCCTTCTTCGGATGAAGAAGCATTTCTTATGACTAGAGATCTAGATCGCTTGGAGGAAAAGATAGGTCGATTTAAAGATTTGATAAATTCTGGACCGATACCTTTTTACTCGAGCAGCTACGTTCGATTTTTGACCTACAATAGTATAAATTACAGATCGAACAAGCAACTTGATCTTAAAGAATTCTTAAGAGCATTAATTTTAAATTCTAATTAGCCGCCATCGCCTAACTGTCGGTGCTTCCGCTCCGCTCGGAGATCGCTTCGCGACTCACTCGCTCGGGCTACGCCACATTTTGCATTGTCACTTCGTTTGCAGAGCAAACTCGCGCCAACGCAAAACGTCGGAACACCTTGGTCGTTAGGCGTAATCCGTATGTAATTATTGTTATTTAAAAATCTATTAAGGAAAGAGATAAATGAAACTGAAAAATTATACGAAACTTACTGCTATCGGGTTTGCTGGAATATCAATATTCGCTTTAAGTTTACCTATGTGGGAAAAGACAGATGAATTTGGACTTTATTTTGCTTTAGGTATAGGTCTTCTTTTTGCATTTTTCTCTTACCGAAAATTTAAAGAAGTTAAGGAAATTAGAGAAGAAGAGCAAGCATTTGCTCCCCCGTTAGATGCGACAGTTGCTGAAAAAATTAAATACTTTAAAAATATGATGTATTTGTCGTTTGTCTCTTTTCCTTTTCTCTCCATTGTGATTGCATGGGATCTTAACAAATTAGAGTCTGGGAGCGTAGAACGAGTTAGCATTTGGGCACCTGTAGCTTTTGTGTATGAGCAATTGGGATATTGGCCTGGGGTTCTTTTTGTGCCGCTATTGGGTATTCTTGTGATCTTTCTTTCTATAAAAAAGATACGCCAAATGAAATCTGAAGAGAATGCCTGATGCATTTATTTTTAGGAACTGCTTCGGCTAGGTATTCCCAATTAATTACGGACTACGCCTAACTGTCGGTGCTTCCGCTACGTTCGTGGATCGCTATGCGACCACTCACTCGGGCTTCGCCACATTTGCTTCTGTCACTTCGTTTGCAGGGCAAACTCGTGCCATCGCAAACGTCGGAACACCTTGGTCGTTATCCGAACATTTCATCCAGAATTTGTTTTTTTGTTTGTTTATTAATTTCGAGTTGTTCGTTCGTTAAATGG
>NZ_NETS01000004.1 GCF_002150035.1 Leptospira venezuelensis
GCGTCAGAGCCGATAGTTAAGCGAAGTAAAGCCCGAACTAAAGAGATCTTACTTTTATATTATTTCTTAGTTAAGAAATCGAAAATTTTAGTAAAATCTTTTCCAGAAAGATTTTCATTCACACTGAAATGATCGGCCGTAGCTAACTCTAAATACGAAGAATTTTCAATTTTAGCATGTAAAGAAAGCGCCATATTAATTGGCGTCATGTTATCAAGTCTCGCAGCAACAATCAAGGTTGGTAAATTTATACTAGCGGCTTTAGAAATATTCTCGAATTTATCGATAATAAGAAATTCCGGGATAAGTTGCGTATATTTATATTTAGCTACTTCATAGATCGAAGTATATGGAGTTACCAAAATCAAATGAGATGATATATTTCTTAAAGTCAGCTCAATTGCTACCCCACTGCCTAACGAACGACCCCATAAAATTGTTTTATTAGGCGGAAAATTGTATTTTGCTTGAACATACCGAATAATTTTTTCTGAGTCATCATACAGATTATTTTCAGAAGGAGAATACTTCTTAGAGAGACCAAATCCAGCATATTCAACAAAAAGTCCGGAATAGCCTTGTTCATAAAAATGCTTAAAGAATCTTGCCTCTCCATACATGGTTCCACCCTGCCCATGAAGCATCACTACTAATCCTTTTGATGATAGATCTTTTCCTTTTAACAAGTGAGCATTGACGTCTCGGTTTGAATTTGAGATAGTGATGAGTTCACCGGGAATTAGTTTTGGGTCTATTTTCTCAGATTTCCCGTAATACAGAACACTTCGAAACAAATAAG
>NZ_NETS01000005.1 GCF_002150035.1 Leptospira venezuelensis
ACATAAGGAGTTTTCACTAGCAACTAAGTGAACCGTGTTTCCAACTAAAGTATACTTCCCAGAATTTCCTCCACAGCCTTCACCTATAAATTCTTCAATATAACTGTCGTCCATTTTAAACGTCATCATATTCCCATAAGAAAATAACATTCCAAAACTAGACCATTGGTTTTTGAGCAATTTATCCTTTGTTAAAATGCCAAGTGGAGTATTTGTTTCTTCTTTTATGCAGCTAACTAGTAGTATTATTGTAAATAGAATATTTTTTTTAATAGTTTTCATTGTTCATCATGGCGTATAACGACCAAGGTGCTCCGACGTTCGCAACGGCACGAACTTGCGCAAGCAAGTGCAGTGACGGACGCGAATGTGCCGAAGGCCAAGCGAGCGGGTTGCGAAGCAAGCCCCGAGCGGCGCGGAGGCACCGTAAGTTATCCGACGTTTCAGCCACTATTACTAAATATTTTACACCCTGCGAAGCGGAAGAATTTATTATAACAAACTCTGTCCGCCTCTCTATGCTATCATCAAACACCACAAGCCGCACTAAATGAAAAGCCTGAATCGTAAGATGTACTTCAAAGCATAGCGGGTATTAGAAAAAAGCAGCTAATTAATTATCAAGCGACCAACCGCTTGAGTTCAACGAATGCAAACCTTGAAATTAAGAAATAAACAAAAAAACAAATTATGGCTGAAATGTTCGGATAACGACCAAGCCTTGGCGACGTTCACGACGGCACGAGCTTGCATAAGCAAGCGCAGTGACGGAAGTGAATGTGGCGAAGCCTGGAGCGAGGGTGCGAAAGCAGCCCGAAGCGTAACGCCAGAGGCGAAAGTTAGGCGCAGTTTAAAAGAATTAGAAAATCATTTGAATTATTATTGCTATTCAAAGACACTTCTCGAAGATTCTAAAGGATAATCGGCATCTATTCTTTCATAGAGAATTTCATTGTCACTATTTTTTACGCGAGTAGCTGAAACCCATTTCCCTTCGATTTTCTTAAGTCTCAACATCTGAGTAAAGCTGCCATTTCGAGCAGTCATAAAAATGTTATAAGCTTGCTCCGGATCATGCTCAATATTCCAGGCGCCGACCATACTAGCGTGAGTTGGAATCATATTACCCAGAGGTATATTAGTATCTGGATATCCCATATTAGCAAGGTTCAGATTATCCTTTATAGTTTCAAATTTTTGTAAATCAACAATTCGAACGTGGACATCATAAAGTGGATGTTTTCCGTTATGAATCACAGTGAGAATTCCCATATTGGAAAGATTATTGATTGAGCCAATTTGAATCATAGGAAAGCTTTTCCCGCCGGATATGTGGTCTATCATTTCGTTAGATTTCTGTTCAATATTATTTGCTAAAGTTGTCAACTTCGATTGAACAACTTCAAAACTACTCTCTACTCCGACTTGCTTTTTAATTCTAAATATTTGACCCGTCATCCAACTAATAAGGAAAAAGGCTGGGGCAAACATATTTATAAACGCTTTTAAGGTCCATGATTGATTTGGTGCGGCTCCAGAAACATTATAGAAGGCCCAAAATAAAGATAAAATCAGCGGAAATGTAAATTCTCGAAAAAGTTGTTTTATAATTTTCATTTTATAAAGATCCTTTTAAATTGCGCCTAACGACCAAGGTGTTCCGACGTTTCACGCTGGCGCGAGACTTGCCCTGCAAGGCGAGTGACAGTAGTGAAATGTGGCGTAGCCCGAGCGAGAGTCGCGTTAGCGATCTCGAAGCGTAGCGGAAGCACCGAAAGTTATACGCAGTCGTGTATCTGATTAGATTAAATTATTTTTCAACCAGCTTACCAGTAACAAACTTATGGATTAAACTAGATATTAACGTCTGATAAGGAAGACCTTCTTCAAACGCCTTTCTTTGAATAGAATCTAAATCAATTTGATTTAATCTTATATTAATTCTTTTATTCTTGCTCAAAGTCTTGGAGGCAGCTTTTCGATATAAATCCAATTTCTTCTTTTTATCTGAAGATGAGATTGGAACCCACTCACCTGCTTCGAAAGAATTAAGTATGTCCTGCTCTTCTTTGGACATAGAGGGAGATTTAGTAATAGTATTGGTTATCCTTTTTTTCATTCTTCACCTTCTCTATCTTTAATATAATCTCTCGTGGCTTTTCTACTTGGGATTATTGTTTTAAGAAATATTTCACTCTTTGATTCAACAAATGGGACCAAATACGCATAACCATCAAGTTCAATTACAAAGATTTTCTGTCCTGGATATTTCTTCGAATTTGGATGATCATAGATGTCCAAGAGAAATCCTTTTTCAATTTGAAATAAGATATCTTCGAAAGAGATACCTCTTTCCTCTCTAAGCCATTCATTCTTATCTGAATCCCAAGCATATTCTTTCACTCAGATCAATTCTGATGACAATGTATGCCTTTTGTCAACTAGTTAAATTTTCCAAATTCTAAGCTTTTAATCAAGTTTCTATGAGATGCAAAAAGGAACTCCGGTTCTATTAAAGTATGATTTTAACACGATTGCGTATAACGACCAAGGCTTGACGACGTTGGCGTGCTGAACGAAGTGAAGACAGGCATGAGAATTGCTCTGCAATTCGAATGACTGAGCCAATGTGCCGAAGGCCAAGCGAGAGTTGCGAAGCAATCTCGAAGCGACGCGTCAGAGCCGACAGTTAGGCGGCGTGACAATTCTAACAATAAAGTTTTCTACTTCACCACTTTAATCCTAAGAGCATAAAACATAAACTTAAGACAGCAGCAAATTAGAAAATCGTATGTTACGCTTACTTTAGTCCATACTCTTTATTTAAATCTAAAATATAGTGACCGATAATTATATTTTTCGAATGATCGTTAACTAAAACCAAAAAAATGTTCTTATGGGTTTCAGCAGAAATGAGAATATGGTCATAATCATTATCCATTCTATAAATATTGCTTACTTCATGATTCGAGAATGAGATCCCCTTAAAATCATTTTTAGAGATCTCATCATAATATTCCCAAAAATTTGTAGTTATTCGATCATCTCCTTCTTTAAGCTCAGCTGGGTTAGAGATAGATTTTCTAAATTCATTTTCTTTTAGTAATTTAATCATATTTTTGTCATGCCGCCTAACGACCGAGGTGTTCCGACGTTTACGACGGCGCGAGCTTGCGAAAGCAAGCGCAGTGACGGAAGTAAATGTGGCGTAGCCCGAGCGAGTGGTCGCGTTAGCGATCCACGAGCGGAGCGGAAGCACCGATAGTTAGACGAAGTGCTCAAGTATCACAAAACTGAAATTCTATTCATTCAAAGGGCTATTAACAAAATCTGAATTTCCTTCTTCATCTTGTTGTGTTTTAATCTCTTTTTCTGCATCTTCAAATATCTCTTCGCTGAAATCTTTATTGTAGATTTCCTTAAATGCCCGTAAAAATCCTTCAGTATTGCGAAACTCACGCAAGAGAGGCCATTCTTTACAATATTGTTCAGTCAACTCTTCCCGAACAGCGGGACTTTTCATTAAAGTTTCTGCTAATTCAAATTTATTTTCCAGAACCGCTATGGCGAAGTGATACTTTGGATGGAATGGGGTCCAATCAATAGAATGTAACAACTGCTCAAATGGCTTTTCTTGATATTTCAAAGCGATGCATAAATTAATAAGAAAATAGTATTTCATTTCTCCTTTAGAGACCAGTACCTCAGGGATATTCATTGCAAACTGAAACATTCTTTCTGCAAGTCCCCAGCGTTCCTCAATTAATAAATCAACTGATTTATTATTCAGACTTTTGTCCGCTTCTTCAAGTGAATCCGGAAATAATCTCCTTACGGAAGCTTGTACAATTCTTTGAGCAAGCTCATAGAATATATCGATAGATTTCTTTATATAAAGATCGCTTGCAGAAAGATATGAGTCTTCTTTAATTTTTTCATTTATGGGAATGTTAAATTTTTTACAGTTATTAATATAATCAGATGAAACTGTTCCACCGGTATGCGCAAAAAGATTTCTGCGTTCAGTGATTTCTAAGAAATCTTTCCAAAAAGGAAAATTATCAATTATACCCAATTTCAATTTAGTATCTATGAATGAGATCTGATTAAAATGCGAATCACGCATCAAAGACTCAATCTCTTTGTAAATAATTTCATCCTTGAAAGCTTCTAACGAAACAATTTCCATTACGTCTTTGTAAGATATCTTCTTCTCTACATTTTTAAGCCAGCCTGGATTTTGTTCGTAAGACACTCGCAGGACCCCTGAAAAAAACTCATCATATTTAGATACTATCGTAATAATGATAGCCTGACGAAACATCATATCGCCTCGTCGCATCTTGCGTATATGACTTGCAAATTCTTTGATATCCTGAAAGGACTTAAATCTAATTCCTTGTCCCTTTTCGGTTTGAATTTCCTCGGAAACCTCTTTAATCCTAAGACTTCTTTCTTCATCTTTACTTTGCAGAACAGGCAGCACCAAAGATACCATTTCTCCGATACAATCTAGATCATTTAAAAAGGCAGAAAGAGTAACAAAAAGAACCTCCCAAGGATCTAATTTCGTCAATCTATCTTCATCGATTTCTTTTGACATCTTTCAGTCCTACTCTATTCTTTATTATATTTTTGAGCATTTCGTCTAACGACCAAGGGTTGGCGACGTTCCGCGAGTGCGTAAGCACTTGGCATGAGACTTGCCTCTGCAAGGCGAATGACAAAGCGGAATGTGGCGAAAGCCTGGAGCGAGGGTCGCGTAGCGATCCCGAAGCGTAACGCCAAGCCGATAGTTATACGAAGGTGCCAATATATTTAAGCAGATTATTTTAACAATCGAGCTGAATGATGAATAGTAACAATTTCAATATTTTGAGAGTTGCCTACTCTATGGACTATTCTATAATTTCCAGATAGTCGTTCACGAAGATTTTCAATATTGAATTCGGGGACTACCCTACCCATTCATGGAAAGTTTGGTATATTCTCTACAACATCTATTATTTTATTCACAACATTTAATGCATAAACTTCAGAGTCTTTAGCAATATAATCGTAAATATCTTGTAAATCCGATTTGGCTCTAAGAGACCAAATTATCTCTTTCGCCATTTAGTTATTTCTTCTAAAACTTGTTTATGCGAAATTATTTTATTGCTATCTAAATCTGATAAGCCTTCCTGAACTTTCTTTGAGAAAAAAGTTCCTCCATGATATCATCAAATGATGAATCATCTGGCAAATTCTCGATAAGATCAAGAGCCTGTTGCTTTGTCGAAGACATGATTTATATTTAGGTTTTCAATCTATTATTGTCAAATAGAATTTAGATGACTATTAGTCATCAAACTCGGCCTATCTTCTTTATACTATTTCATATATGCAGAATTTTTTTTGGCACTTTCGTATAACGTCCAACGCTTGGCGACGTTCCGCGAGTCCGTAGGACTTGGCGCGAGAATTGCTCTGCAATTCGAGTGACAAAGCGGAATGTGGCGTAAGCCCAAGCGAGCGGGTCGCGTTAGCGAACCCCGAAGCGCAGTGCCAAGCTGTTAGTTAAGCGACGTGACTGCACGGACAACAATAGTGTCCGAACCCATTCTCTACTTATAAAAAAATTTAATACGGACAAATTGCAGAAATCTACAATATTCCATCCGTTTCATTCGCACATTCTAATTTAATCTTAGTGAAACAGTTACGCATTAAAGCGGTTACCTTAAGGCTATATCGCAGGCCAGCACTCCACTAGTGCGTTGAAACGCATGCTCATAGATAGAAATCTAAATAAATCTTAGAAAAAATTCACAAGAAATCCAAGCTTCAAAACTAAAAAATAATAATAAAGAAAATTTGCAGTCATGTCCGCTTAACGACCAAGGTGTTCCGACGTTTGCAATGGCGCGAGACTTGCTCTGCAAGGCGAGTGACAGAAGCAAATGTGGCGAAGCCCGAGCGAGAGTCGCGTAGCGATCTCGAAGCGGAGCGGAAGCACCGATAGTTAAGCGCTGGTTGAGTTTCTTAATGAACTTTTAAGATCTCTCTCAATTTCAAAGAAATTTCATCTGCTTTATTCAAAACCATAAAATGACCTCCATCGGCAATAGAAATCGGAGCTTTTATGAGCTTAAATGGAAATAATCTATCATTAGTTCCATGCAAATGAATTAAGTCAGATTGATAATCTTGATTATCCCATTTTAATATAGATTTCAAGGCCCATTTAAGAAAGCTACCGTCAGTATTTGTTATGAAACTTTTTAAAAGATCTATATCCTCTTTAGAAGTAATTCCGAAATAGTAGCTTAAAATTGGGTTATATAATTTTAGCAAAAACGATGGAATTATGCTAATTAGCCTTAGAAAGCTAATAATACGATAAATTACAGGCTTCTCTGAATTCGATTTAATACTTGAGATAATAACGATTTGTTTTACTAAGATGTGTTTCGAAATCTCCAAAGCCATTATCCCACCGAAAGAAACACCCATTAAAATAACTTCATCCTTTAAATCAATTTGGCTTAGTAATCTCTTTGAGTATTTTGAAAGAGGTTCATTTAATTCTGGCTTTATCCAAGATATATATTTTATATTTATATTTCCGAAATTGAGCCTATGAAATACTCGTTCGTCCGCCCCTAACCCACTTATTAAATAGATGTTCTTCACTTTTTCTTTTTACGGAACATTTAACGCAACTGGCGCTTAACGACTAAGGCTTGACGACGTTGGCGAGCTGAACGTAGTGAAGACAGACACGAGAATTGCTTTGCAATTCGAGTGACTGAGCCAATGTGCCGAAGGCCAAGCGAGAGTTGCGAAGCAATCTCGAAGCGATGCGTCAGAGCCGACAGTTATACGCCGTGACAACTTAAATCTCAAATATTGCATTAATATTCTTCTTATAACATTCAAGACAATCAGGCCTTGCGACTGAAGTGATACAATCCTTTCCACAGCTATGGCAATATTTCATATTCAATTTAAAATCAGAGTTTTTAAACCAATTTAAGTGACATCCCCTACATAAAGGTTGTTCAGCCTTTTTCATAACCCTTTTCTGACATTCAATACAAAATGAATCTTTATTATAAAAAAGATCAACCACTCTATCTGGAACAAATGGATAATTATTAGGAACGATATAATTCTCCAAATCATAGATATGAGCGCGATTTAAAATCAAATCTTCGATTGGAAAAATATATGGATAAATATTTTCGGTCTTCTCGTAAAACAAACCTAAACAGATTAAAACTCGATTTTTGATATTTAGTTCTAAAAATCTAGCATATTGATTTTTCGAAATGAAATCGATTGTCCCAATTCTTTTGATGTCTGCGTTTAATTTAACTTTTTCCTTTTCTGTTCTTTTCTTTAACTCGAACTCATTAATAAGATTTTCTATCTCATCCAGAATCTTCGTGATATTTCTATACTTACATTCTACATAAAACTCAATATTAAGATCAGTATCTTTAAATTTATAATCAGGTAATAAAGAATCTTCCACGTAGTCTTTTGAATTTTGGTCATAATTATGTGTCTTGTGAAGTAAGTTATAAATGTCTTTAGGAAAGAGAACTTCCCTTACAAATTCTTCATATTCTTCTCCATTTGCAAAAGATTTAGGCTTATGTAGCTTTTTTGCAAAGACTTTCGAGATATATTGCAGTATTTGTTCTAGTTCATTCATATCTTGTCATGGCGTATAACGACCAAGGTTTGACGACGTTCCGCGAGTCCGAAGGACTTGGCACGAGGCTTGCTTCGCAAGACGAGTGCCAAAGCGGAATGTGCCGAAGGCCAAGCGAGAGTCGCGTAGCGATCTCGAAGCGCAGCGTCAGAACCGACAGTTAGACGCAGTGGCATTATGCAGATTACCTAGAGCCTTTTCTTACTCGAATAGTTCTCATTCTATTCATAAATTTTCCCACAATAGAGAAAGGTTGCAAATTTATTCCACAAATTATCACTTATTCCCTGGCTTTTACCGAAATCGCTAGCATCTGCCCAAGCAATTGCGCTATCAAAATAAGCGCCCAATGTTATATTCTCCCAACCGTTATGAGTTGAATCAAAAGAATTTTTAGGCGTTCTTTTTTCAAATTCAAGATCTTCATTTATTTCTTTTAACAAAGCCTTTGCAAAATTTAAAAATGAATCTTCGTCGTGAACCGTTTCCAGTAAGTTATGTAATTCCATTTCTTTCATAATGATTTCAATACCAAAGCAAACAAATCAGACGTAAGGAATATTCATTAGCATCTTGATTAACTAAATGTGAAAAATTTATGCCATTGCGTCTAACGACCAAGGTGTTCCGACGTTTTGCAGTTGGCACGAGCTTGCCGCTGCAAGCGCAGTGACAATGCAAAATGTGGCGAAGCCCGAGCGAGTGGACGCTTTAGCGATCCACGAGCGGAGCGGAAGCACCGATAGTTAGACGTCGTATTGATTCTTCAATCAGCTGAAGTAGCATAACCAGTAACCGAAATGCATCTCGTAAAAAAATAGAATTCGTCAGTAAATTTAGCATTTTTAAGTCCTTTTTTCCCGGGCGCGTGCTTCAACGCATCTATAATCGCGAGATTCATTAAGGGATGCGGAGGAGAACTGAAAAAAGGACAGTGCCTACCGGAAACAAATATATCTTTGTCACTCACGTTACTTGGGTTCATATCTACAACCTTATAGTAACCCCAACTAACAGTAGTTCCACAATTTATAATTATGGAAGCGATCGTTATGAGAGCCAATCTGATCAATTAACTTTTTTCCTTTTCGACATAGTATATTAATACGCAAGGAACCAAAGACCGACGATGACTAAGCACAATTTCTAGATTTTCAATCTTTGTTTTTCCCGTTGATTTTCTAAATTTCTCCAAAGAATCTCCAATGATGGTGGGATACCTACCGCAATGTTCGAATTCTTTCTTCTCTACATGTTCGTTTAAATATTTTGCTTCAGATAATTCTATATATCCGATTGTCTCAGACATCGAAACACAGGAAGTAATGAGAAAAGAAACTGCTATTAATTTTTTCATTGTCTTTAACATTAAGAATACATTTGTCAATATGACGTCTAACGACCAAGGTGTTCCGACGTTTGCGAGGGCGCGAGGCTTGCCACTGTAAGACGAGTGACGGAAGCAAATGTGGCGAAGCCCGAGTGAGTGGTCGCGTTAGCGATCCGCGAACGTAGCGGAAGCACCGATAGTTATACGCCGTGCTTTATTTATTAACTAGCTTGAAGTTCTTGAAACTTCTTAATCGTTTTTAGTTCACTTTTAAGCTCATACTGCTTAATTTCTAAATCATAATGGGCCTGTATTGATAACCAAAACTCTGGAGAATTACCAAAAAATTTAGAAAATCTAAGTGCAGTGTCTGCAGTAATAGAACGACGACCATGAACTATTTCACTAATTCGTTTCTGATCAATATGAGTTGATTGAGCAAGCTTATAGGCAGTTATTCCCATGGGTTTCAAGAAATCTTCTAATAAGATTTCGCCAGGATGGATATTCATTAATTCTTTATTCATCACTTATTCTGCCTAATGATAATCGACTATCTCAACATTTGAAGCATTCCCATTTTCCCAAGAAAAGCATATCCGATATTGCATATTTATACTTATGCTATACTGGCCTTGCCTATCCCCAGACAATGCATGAAGTCTATTTCCGAGAGGAATTTTTAAATCTTCAATATTCTTTGCGCTATCTATGTGAATTAATTTCCTTCTAGCTGTTCTCTGAATTTCTTTCGGAAACTTTTTAGAAAACTTACCTAACCAAATAATTTCAGATTCTTTATCGTAGAATGATAGAATCACAACCTATGATAGCGCTGGCCACCACTGGTGTCAATCACCATTATTTATAAATTTCTATAAAATTTTACAAATCTTGTCAAGTGCAGAGCTAATGAATTTTATTGCTTTAAATGATATTTAAAGCATGGCGTATAACGACCAAGGTGTTCCGACGTTTTGCGTTTGGCACGAGCTTGCTACTGCAAGCGCAGTGACAATGCAAAATGTGGCGTAGCCCGAGCGAGAGTCGCGTAGCGATCTCGAAGCGGAGCGGAAGCACCGACAGTTAGACGACGTTTTGAAATATATAATGAAAATTCAAATATTCAGAGATTCTGAATATATTCTCTCGTCTTCTTTCCAAAGAAAGTTTTTATTTTGTTGAATATCGCATCGTCATTCAAATTTTCAAGAAAGCAAGTACAGACTGCGTTATTTAAATTGCTAAACTCACTCTGAAAGCTATCCTCAATAAAATTAAACAATTTCGTTAATTGCTCTTCCGATAATTTTTCAAAGCTTTCCGTGAAATAATGGCTAAATTCAGCAAAAATACCGTGTATAGTAATAGCCGTTTTCTTTTCGATGAAAATTGAACCATCAAGGTATATTTGAAAATTCGGAAAGATTTTTATTAGATCCTTTAATAGTGCATCACTACTTCCAGCATCATCTAATAAAATAAAATCTAAATTCATTGCATTTATTATGGCAGAAGGTATTCTTTTAAAGTTTTATTGTCTAAAATAAATATTTTCAAAATGTCGGATAACGACCAAGGTGTTCCGACGTTTGCGATGGCGCGAGTTTGCCCTGCAAACGAAGTGACAGAAGCAAATGTGGCGAAGCCCGAGCGAGAGGTGCGTTAGCAATCTCGAAGCGTAGCGGAAGCACCGACAGTTAGCCGAAGTGGAATTTAATTTTGCGTTATTTCATTTAAGTATTCAATTTGATTATCGTTGAGATACTTGTAATTGATTTTTATTTTATTAGGAGCATTTTCTTTAAGAAAGAGATATATACCTCGGATCAACGGGATAGCATTTTCAGACAATGGGATAGAATTTCCTGCAGCAAAATAGCCAATTTCATTTAGCTTAATACGCTCATCGCCAATATCCAGATCAATAGAAAGTTGATAATGTGATTTACTTTGTGTAGCTTTAATTATTAAATCTGAAATCTCATGATAACTAAATTCTTTTCGGTGAAATAATGTAACAATTCCAGAAATATATATTTTCTTCGGAGTTACAATTACATAGCTCTTAATAGTATAAAGAGCTACTAGTGCAAATACCGAGAATACCCCCAACAGTTGGCGGTTGTATGTTCTAATCTCCTTTTTCTTTAGCTTCTTATCAATAAATCTCCACTTCAAAATTAGTAACAAGGTAGGAAAACCTATAATCCCGGTTATCCATAAAAGAAGCATTACATGCATGCCACCATAATAGGTACCAATTACATTTTCTATTCCTGAGGCCACAGCAACTATTTGCAAAAATTTTTGAACGAGAATGACTCCGAATAAAGCATAGGCAACAAATGGGGAAGCGATTATTAGAATAATAGGAAACATTAGAATTGTCCCTAAAATATCCGAGCTATCGCTTACATTCTTTCTCCTATTTACTTTCTTACTACTTCTTTGCATATGAATTCCATTTCGGCTAACGACCAAGGTGTTCCGACGTTTGCGATGGCCCGAGCTTGCTCTGCAAGCGAAGTGACAGAAGCAAATGTGGCGAAGCCCGAGTGAGTGGTCACGTTAGTGATCCACGAACGGAGCGGAAGCACCGTAAGTTAGGCGTAGTTTGGCGCTAATAAAAGTAAGACAGATTATTATAGAATTACTATAATTTTGCCCGAACAAATTTATAAAAATCGGAAGGAGGAGGAATATTAGGCCAATTAAAACTATCGAGAGTCGCTAATGCGCGAATCCGAAGCCTTATCCACATAATGTCAGAAGCCAAGGCTTCAATAGTCCAATGTTGGGCATTAATATCGCCACTATTCTGATCTAGTATTGAGTCAATTTCATCTAATAATTTAGTTTGTTCCTCATTCAAAGTGTTACCCAAGTCATTTTTAACAGCTTGATATGCATTATCAAAATCAAGAGCAAGTTCGTCAGCTATACAAACAAAATCAGGAAAAAGCTTATTCTGAATTTCTGCCGATTGAGCAAGCGCTTGGAGAGCGTATTTTAGTAAGATTAATTTTTCTGTAATAGGCAGATTAGTCATTTGGATAATCCTATTTGCTTATCAAGATCAGGCCGTTAGTAGAATTAGCAATTTAGTTGAGCTTAACTTATTCACTTTGATAATCAAATTCTCGCCAAATTGCGCACAACGACCGAGGTGCTCCGACGTTCGCAACGGCACGAGTTTGCTAATGCAAACGAAGTGACGGAAGCGAATGTGCCGAAGCCCGAGCGAGTGGTCGCGAAAGCGATCTACGAGCGGAGCGGAGGCACCGCAAGTTATCCGACGTTTCAGACACTATTACTAATAAATTTACACCCTGCGAAGCGAAAGAATTTAGTGTAACAAAATCTGTCCGCCTCTCAATGCTATCATCAAACACCACAAGCCGCACTAAATGAAAAGCCGGAATCGAAAGATGCACTTCAAAATATGGCGGCTATTAGAAAAAAGCAGCTAATTAATTTCCAAGCAACCAATCGTTCAAATTTAACGAACGAACAACTCGAAATTAATAAACAAACAAAAAAACAAATTCTGGATGAAATGTTCGGATAACGACCAAGGCTTGACGACGTTGGCGAGCTGAACGAAGTGAAGACAGGCACGAGAATTGCTCTGCAATTCGAGTGACTGAGCCAATGTGCCGGAGGCCGAGCGAGAGTCGCGCAGCGATCTCGAAGCGAAGCGTCAGAGCCGCAAGTTAGGCGCTGTATCGCTCAAAACACAGTGCACCAAAGCTCTACTCTATAATATCTACTACCAAAGCAAAGGTAAAGCAAAGAAGAATTTGCTATTTAAATATAAAGTAGCGAACCCTTTTCGATTCTTTTGATGAAAGAGATGCAAGAGTTCTATTAAATTCCTAACATACTGTAGAGCTTTTCAAGCCTACGATATAAAACAAGAAAAGGGTGAAAAGCGACCCGACTTTAAGTGGATTCTCATTTGATTTTAAAACAGAATTCAAAACTTCTATCTTAAAAATAAAAAAGAAAATCGCGATATTGCGCCTAACGACCAAGGCTTGACGACGTTTGCGATGGCACGAGTTTGCGCATGCAAACGAAGTGACTGAAGCAAATGTGGCGAAGCCCGAGCGAGTGGTCGCGAAGCGATCCGCGAGCGGAGCGGAAGCACCGATAGTTATACGCCGTGCAAATTTCTTTAAAAAGAATATCCCACAGAAAGATGAATCAAAGCAGTTATAACTTCAGGTTCCTTAAACATAGCTGCCTTAGTAAAAGCTATATCTAATAAGGAACTTGGATAATTGTTAGGAAGAATTCCTCTTTCATCAGAATAAACATATACTTTGTCTTCACTGTGAATAGTTTTCAGAAGACCAAATTCAAACTTTATAAAGAAACCATCTAACGTTTGCCACTTAAATCCCCCTCCAAATGAAGAGAATATGGCATTTTTACGCTCCGCAGTATAAGATAGAGAATTAGTATGATTGCCAGGCAGAATTCCTGGAACATTCTGATCATAACTAACTTTAAATCCATAGTCCGGCAATATTCCAAGGTGCGTTGATATAAAGAAAATACCATCAAAAGGAAAATAGTTAAGATATATATCAGAAGAAAACTTTTTTAAATTTTCAAATTTATCGCATGCTGGACCAATAAAAAGAAAACTATTATAATCTTGCCGAGGAATACAACTTAGGGAGTTGTTATCTATAAAATCATTCCCTAATCTTCTAAGCGTTCTATGAAAATTTAAACCAATTGTAAGATTTCCTTTGATGTGATAATCAAGACTAAGAGTTTCAAGGGAGAAATTTCCATTTTGAGAAATACCTAAGCCAATATCGAATGGTTTCTGTTCTCGCAATTGTTTCTGAGTAAGATTCTGGCTATATGCAGCTGTAGAGAATACTAATAAAATAAGAATGAAAATTTTCTTCATCAATTTCCCTTGTGTTTGCATGGCGTATAACGACCAAGGTGTTCCGACGTTTGCAATGGCACGAGACTTGCTCCTGCAAGGCGAGTGACAGAAGCAAATGTGGCGAAGCCCGAGCGAGTGGTCGCGTAAGCAATCCATGAGCGAAGCGGAAGCACCGATAGTTAGGCTATGGATGGACTTTAACTACCTTTACTTTCCGATTTATCCAACCAATAATTTCATAATAGGCTCCAGTATGCCAAATTTTCCTAATACCCCTAATGCAATTATGAATATAAGCAGCTTAATTGGATATAGTAACGTTGAGATCCCAATAACAAGTAAGAAAATATGTATTTTGAAAGGACCTTTTTTATAATTCGGGTCATTATGAAAATATTTATAATTCAAAGATTCCGACTTATACATTTGCAAGAAGACAATAGAAAAAAATACGAAGACAAATAATTTTAAGAGGGAAATTGCAACATTTGAGTCTTGTTTACCAAACCCTGAGTCCTCCATTAGCGCACAGATCATTGCTATTGGAATATAAATTATCATATAAGAAAAGGTCGTTTTAGTAAAACTTCTTTTTTCTTCTTTAATTTTCTGCTCTAAATCGCTATCCATCAGTCTCTCATTCTGACATATTCATGTTAATTCTATCAACATGCAATTGATCAAATTTCACTCTTTAGAAGCGAATAATTTTTGTTCAAATGTAAATTTCCATCTGTCGCCTAACGACCAAGGTGTTCCGACGTTCGCAATGGCGCGAGTTTGCTCTGCAAACGAAGTGACGGAAGCGAATGTGGCGTAGCCCAAGCGAGAGTCGCGTAGCGATCTCGAAGCGCTGCGGAAGCACCGATAGTTAGGCGTAGTGCTTTCTCGATCGAAACGTTTTACTTCTTATTTGTATTGTCTCTTTTTTCAATTTGCTCTTTACTATTTTTGGGGAGCCGTTCGAATAGAGACTTTAGCTTCTGGGGTTTTGAAATTCTATCTTCTATTATTTCGTTTACTAAATCGAATAATGGCAACGCTACTTCCTCAATATCTTCTTCATTTAGTTCTCCCGGGTGCACTGCTTTATTTCCGATCACGCGCACTATGTCTAACGCTTGTTGCACTTCAACAGGAAGTCCTTTTGAAACTAAATTACCTATATCAGAATTAAGATCCTTACCAGGCTCTCCTAAATGAACACATAATTTTTGGATAGATAGGCGCAATAATGCACATGCTCCTTTAGATGAGATATTGATAATGCTGCGTGCTTCCATATAATCTTTCTTAACGTTCTCAGGCATATATGGATGCGGTAATGGAGCTCGAGATCCATCGGGTATAATCATAATGGAGTTTATAACTACATTTTCCTCATTAACCTGAGTAAACCAATAGTTATCTTCGTAACAATGAGCACATCGAGCAAGGTATATAGGCGTTCGTTCACTTCTATATGGGCCCAAAGTGCTTGTTGTCTCTGACCACTGCATATTGGCAAACGCACCACAAACTGGACAGCTATATGCTCTTAATTTAAATTGAGGGGGAATAAATTTGCTCATATAGATTTATTAATCCTTTCTATACTGAAATTTTGAAGCATTACGCCTAACGACCAAGGCTTGACGACGTTGGCGACTCTGAGTCTCCGAAGGAGACGTTAGAGACAGGCGCGATCTTTTGCCAAGCAAAAGGCGTGACTGGAGACAATGTGCCGAAGGCCAAGCGAGAGTCGCGTAAGCGATCTCGATGCGAAGCGTCAGAGCCGACAGTTATGCGATGGTGGCGGGTATGGAAAATGAATTATGAAATCTGCGTACTATAATAAAGAATCATGTAATTCCATTTCCTTTTGCAAAATGGAATTAATAATCGCACTTAAATCTTTCTTTTTTTTCGCTGCGATCTTTTGGTAGTATTCTTCTAATGCCGGATCCAAATACACCGGGAAATGAAGATCTTTCAAATCTTTTGAGTAAAGATTGCGCTTGCCTTTAGAAAAATCGTATTCTTCTCTCATATCAATCAATTTCGCTAGAATAATATTGCTGCTCTTCAGACTTAGTAGCTTTTCTTGCCGAAACTATTCTTATAATTTCTTCATCATTTTTCGATTTATCAACAAAAATTACAACGGCAATTGTCAAATCTCGGACTTTGCCTAAAGCAACTAATCTTTCCTCACCTATTGAATGATCTGGGTCAGGTAAATAGATTGTTTTAGCGTCGGCAAAAACAAAAGCCGCTTCAGTGAAACTAAGACCATGTTTTTTAAGGTTTACTTTCTCTTTTTCGACATCCCATTCAAAACGCACTTTTTAAGCATAAAAATAGCTATATATATGTAAAGTCCTTTTCGAAAGTTTTAAATACACAATTTAAACTCTTGAATGAGGTTCTTCATTGGGTGAAAAAAGTATATTCCCCGCCACTTTCGTATAACGACCAAGGTGTTCCGACGTTCGCAACGGCGCGAACTTGCGTAAGCAAGTGCAGTGACGGACGCGAATGTGGCGCAGCCCGAGCGAGTGGTCGCGTTAGCGATCCACGAACGTAGCGGAAGCA
>NZ_NETS01000007.1:300000-443718 GCF_002150035.1 Leptospira venezuelensis
TGGGGAGGGGACTCTTCTGATCAAGACGAAGTAGTCGGTCTCTCTGATGCAGAGTTAGACGATGAGACTCCGATCTCACTTTCCGATGACGAATTACATAATATAGATATAGGTTCTAATCTCGCAGACTTTTCTATGGACGAGGAAGAAGTTTCCGCTCCTGAAGATTCAGGTTCCAAAACTTTCGAAGATGAAATAGTTTCCGATGATGAAGGTCCAATCTCTCTTTCTGAACATGAGTTAGACGATATCATGGCAGAGGACTTCACTCCTAATATGGAAGAAGAAGGTTTTGGAGACCTGGGTGGAGATGATATCTCTACTCCTTCTTCTGAATTGACCGAAGACATCAATTTCGAAGGTGAAGAAGAAAAGGACATCGCACTTTCAACCGATGAATTGGATCATCTCTTAGGAGGAGATGATTCATCTTTCGAAAACAAAAGTTCTTTTGAAGAATTAGGAGATTTCGGCGACCTAGATCTTGGATCGGTTTCTGAAGTGCATACTTCTTCTGATTTAGATACAGAAGACGCGAACGAACCGATCGCACTTTCGGACGACGAACTAGGCAATTTATTATCCTCAGGCGATGAGGACGAAATCGAAAGTATCCAGCTCGATGATCTTGATTCCGTAGGAGCTCCTACAGCAGAGTCTGAGTTTGGAATGGAAGAAGATACTGACTCTTCTTCTGAACTAGACCTAAGCGATTTTAATTTTGATCCAGAACCGGAAAATAAAGAAGATGAATTCGGCGGAGAAGATGAATCAATCTCTCTTCCTGTTTCCGATTTTGATAATTTTGGGATGGCTGAGGAAGAAAATCCTCTCGATACCGGACTTGATCTGGACGATTTCGAAGAGAATGCAAAGTCTGAAGAAAAAGCATTCGAAGAAACTTTAGGGGACTTTACTTCCGCAAGTGATGAAGACATCTTAGGAAGTTCCGATTCTGATCTGATTGATTTCGCTCCTGCAGAGACTTCGGAAGAAGATTTCTTTGCCGAAAGTTCCGATCCAGACGAACCGATTGCACTTTCGGATGACGAGCTTGGAAATTTATTATCTTCCGGAACAGAAGAGGAAGAAGAGCATACTGGAACTTCTTTAGATCTTTCTTCCGATTTAGATGATAACGAACCGATTGCACTTTCAGACGACGAACTAGGAAACTTACTTTCCGGAGAGGAGGAGACAGTATCTTCCTTAGATTCGGATGAGGATGAACCGATTGCTCTCTCTGACGACGAATTAGGAGATCTACTATCTTCTGGAGAGGAAGAAACTTCCGATGCAGATATATTTGCGGACGCTCCGCCTTTGGAACATGATGACAATGCTCCAGTAGAATTCGGAGACTTCAGCTTAGACTCAGAAGCAGATGAGCCGATTGCACTTTCAGAAGATGAGTTAGGGCATTTATTAGAAGAAGAACCAGGAGTGGAAACTGCTTCTTCCGATCTAATGGAAGATTCAGACGAGCCAATCTCACTCCCGATCAACGAGTTAGACGATATTGGAACACCTGATGTGTCTTCCGATTATGATATAGACTGGGACGGACCTGTTGCGGATCTGAATGATCTTGGCACGGGCGAAGAGAATGCAGTTGCTGCACCTTCTGATTGGGATTTGGGAGAAGACGCGGACGAACCTATCACATTGTCCAACGACGAATTAGGGAATTTACTCTCTGACGAAACTCCGCAAGAAGTAGATTCAGAGGACTTGGATTCATTATTATCTTCTCCTCCTGATGCAAATGACTTAAACGCGTTAGGTTCCTTTGAGGACGATATTCAAATTTCAGGTTTGGATTTTGCGGGTGAAGAAATCGTCCCAACAATTGAGAAATTGGCTCCGGAGCCAGAACTGAATTTCATCTTGGATGAGTATGCAGATGAGGATGAACTTTCTCCTCTGGAAGAGATTCGCCAAGCTGGGGGCGTTGCAGAAGAACCTGAGACAGGTGAGGCAATTCCTACTCAAGATGAGATGAAACGAATTCTTCTCTACTTGGATGAGTTGCTTGGAAATCTTCCGGACGATATGATCCGGGACTTCTCCCGTTCAGACTATTTTGAACTTTATAAGAAATTAATGAAACAAATCGGCGTTTGACGATGGGTTTGTTAGACAAGGTCACTCGTCTTATTCGTTCCGGAAATTTCGAATCCGGAACGAAATCTTCTTCCTCTTCGGTAGCAGTTTCCGGAGAGGAGAAACCTTCTCTTTTAAAAAAGTCGATGGCCGTACGTGCCAAAGGTCTTTTAGAAAAGGCAATGGATTTTGGCGGAAGAAAGGAAAAAGCGACTTCTGCTTACGAAGATCCTACTAGCTTTGAACCTGCGACTGCCTCCACTTCCTCCGATGAAGATTTTAGTTTTGATTCTCCTTCAGCAGATTTCGGAGATATCGATTTTGGTGCGGAGACTTCAAGTGATACATTCGGAGGAGAAGATTCGGATGCAGAGGTTTCTTTCCCGGATTCTGCTTTCGGAGAGGAAAGTTTTGGCGAAAATGTAAATAGCGATTTCGACCTTTCTTCAACTGATTTCGGTTCTTCAGCTGAAGAAGAACCTGACTTTGAGCTGGATCCTGACCTTGGATTAGGATTAGAAGATTCAGATTTGGGCGCAGACTTCGGCGAACTTTCGGAGGAAGCTCCACAAAAAGGATTATTATCAAAAGCAGAAGAGGCGAAAGAAGAGGAAAAAATCCCTTCTGGACTTTCGAAACCGGAAGCAATTAAAGATCCATTCGATGATTGGGTAAAGGATGCAGAAAATCAAGCAAGCGGGGAAGCTGGTCGCCCTTTTAGTAAGGAACAGAGTGATACTGAAAATGCTCAGTTCTTATTCGATGACGACTCTGATTATTCTACATTACCTATCGATTTGCAGATTGCTTCTCGTAAAAAATTAGAGAACTATTTATCTGCATTCGAAATTTCGAAGGAAATTTCCGCTTCCAAAGATTTTACAAACTTTTTTGAGAACTTAAGTTTTTCCATCCAAGGGCAGATCGGTGCTGAATCTATAGTAGTTTTCTCTTCTACAAATGGAGAATATGATGTGCTTCGAGTTGTTGAGGCACAGGGAATTGGAGCCGATCCGGATTGGATTTTAGAAGTAGGGGACGAAAGTTATCAGGCAGCACTAAAAACTCCTTCAGTAGTGTATGCAAAAGAAATATTAAAACATTCTCCCCCTAAGAAAGAGAAAGAGATTCTAGAAAAAACAGAAGCGGAGATGCTCGTTCCGATCCGCAGTTATGATGAATTTTATGGAATTATAATATTAAGTAAAACTGTAGCAGGCGAAGATTACACAATCGAAGACCTGGAGTTCTTGAAGATCGTAGGGGAAATAGCCGGATCCGTATTGAGAAGGATCATGGACTTAGAAGCACTTCACCAAGAAAATGATCGTTTGAACCAAGTGGTCAAAAGTAACGAAAGAATACTTGCGACCGCAAGAGATCTGGCTGGTGTCCGTGATATGGACGAGGCATACGATTATTTAGTCGAAGTATTGAAAAAAGAACTGGGGCTGAGGCGCTGGAGTTTCTTACTTTTAGATAGAAGTACTCGAAAGGAATACAAAGTATTCGGAACAAATCTTCTTACACCTGATACTTCCGGAAAATTCAGATTAGGATTAGATTCTAACTTGGTTGGAATTGTTGCTAATGTACCTGGAGTTTTCCGAATTGCAAATTTCAGAAAAAATCCTGAATTATTATCTCAATTGTCGAACGACGAGATTGGGCTCATGCACGATTTCGACATTCTTCCATTCTTAAATCTGAACTGGCTCGTAGGAATGTTATTCATTCACGAAACAGAAAGGCCTTGGACGGATACGGATCGTGAAACCGCAGTGGGGATTTCCGAGATAGCTTCGCCAGTGCTTTCTAATTTATTAATGTTAGAAGAAAGAGATGCGGTATTCAGAGATCCATTCAGTCCTGTTGAATCTAGAATAGATGAAGCTATCTCCAGAGCTTCTAAGATAGGAACTCCTTTTAGTCTTACAGTATTCAAAGTCCAAAATGCAACTAGAATGGTCCGAATCAAAGGAGCAGGTTTTTTTGCTCACTATTGCGAAGAACTCAGAACTTCTATTCAGGAAAATCTTGGGGAAACAGATTATTGTTACCGAGTCGGCCAAGGAAAATACGTAGTTGTTCTGGACGGAAAAGATAGGGAAGAAACCCAAATCGTAGTTCGTAAGATCCGAAATAGAATTGTAGAATTGGATAGAAAGAACAAAGATTTCCAGACTTCTACGGCCAACCAAACTCTTTGTTATCCTGCGGATACCAGAGAAAAAGAAAGAATGTTGGAATTGATAGAAGAATCCTAATTTCGTTTGTCAGGATAATATTGTAGGAGTTCCTACATTTGTATAGGAATTACCCCCTCCCAATCCCGCGACCCATAGGAAGTGGATTCCCGAAGGGTAGCTGAGCAAAGCGAAGCTAAAGTTTAAATCAGACAAGTTGCACCGTGTCGGACAGAAACGTTCGGGTGGAGGGGAGTGGCCCGTGGGAGAGCCCGGTCCCCTTTAACACAAATTCCTTTCTTCGTCAATAAGATCTTCTCACTAACTTTCATGTTGGAATTCCAACATCGACGATATTTCAGACCTTCTCCGCTTTTTTAAATCTTCCTTAAAATTTCAACTTTCCTCCTCCAAAATTTGGGTTCTAAACGATATATCTATTTAATTAAATATTGACTTAATTAAACGGATGTTTAAATAATGGATTATGAATGCTTTTGCCGCTCTTGCGGACGATACGAGACGGGAAATTGTGAGACTGGTGGCCAAAAATGGTGAACTTACTTCAACTGAGATTGGGCAAAATTTTGAAATAAGCCCTCCTGCCATTTCGCATCACTTGAAAGTCTTGAAGAGTGCCAAAGTCCTTAATATGAAGAAGGAAGCGCAAAAACGTATCTATAGCCTCAATGGATCAAGTATCAATGAAATGGAAGACTGGTTGCTTGATATTATCGACCTATGGAATAAGCGTCTGGATAAATTGGATAGATATGTATTAAAGATTAAAAAGGAGAGATCCCGTGATAAAAAATAACGTGGAAACAATAATAGAAGGTAACAAGGTCATTTATAAAAGATATTTCGACGTATCGACGGAACTTCTCTTTGAGGTATGGTCAATGCCAGAGCATCTTTCCGAATGGTGGGGACCAGACGGATTTACATTAACCACCAAACGTATGGATTTTACCAACGGAGGGATTTGGGAATTTATTATGCACGGGCCGGATGGGCAAGATTACAAAAACAAGATCCAATTCACCGATATCAAAGAGCCTCTTTATATTTATTATAAACATTTAGGCGATGGAGAAGGTGATCATGACGTTCATTTCGAATCGAAAATTATATTCGAAGAAGCCGGAGAAGGCACAAACCTAGTAATGGAACAAATCTTCCCGAGCAAAGAAGAACTGGAAAGAGTGAATGAAAAATATGGCGCGATCGAAGGCGCTAAACAACATATCGGCAATCTAGGAAAATACTTGGAAAAACTGAAATAATCGACCGGCGATATTTCTCGCAGAGGGAAATTCTAATAATGAAACAAAAGACAATGTTGCAATTAGCATACTTATTAAGTTTTGCATTTCTGTTTGGTTGCGCTACTTCTCACTTCACTGAAGGATCTTCGCCGGAAACTTCTGGAAATGGTACGTTTATCATCAGTCATTCTTTCGATGCGGATACAAAGACGGTCTTTGAAATGTGGATTAAGCCGGATCGATTTGTGAAATGGTTAGGGCCAGCCGGCGCTTCTATGACCTTCATCAGTGTTGGAGTGAGAGAGGGTGGAACTTCACAATGGTCAATGACTACAGCCGACGGAGTTACTAAATACGGTAAACTCAATTATAAAAAGATAACCCCTAATAATCTTTTGATCTATGCTCAGAACTTTTGTGATAAAGAAGGAAATCTATCAAAACCCCCCTTCGCTTCGACCTATCCGGATATGCTTTTGACCACTGTAACCTTTACGGGAGAAAGTAAGAAAAAGACAAAAGTAACAGTAAAATGGGAAGTTTTCGGAGAAGCTACGGATTCGGAACGCCAAACTTTCAATGGAATGAAGCCAGTTATGACAGTAGGTTGGAATAGCTCTTTCGAGAAGTTGGATGTTTTGTTGAAGAGAAAAAAGTTACTCTAAGTTGAGAGCAATTATATTGTAGGAGCTCCAACATTCGTATTAAGATCGCCCCCTCCCTGCATTGGGTGGGGGGAGTGGCTCGTGGGAGAGCGCTTACACGCCTACCACAAATCCTTTAATCCGTCAACGAAATCCGCGTACACAAATCCATGTAGGAGCTCCAACAAACGAAGCCATCCCACTTACGCCGATTACTTCTTCTTAGTAGAATCGACTAGATCGTAAAACTTCTGGAACAAATATCTACTGTCATTTGGACCAGGAGAACTTTCCGGGTGATATTGAACTGATAAGAGAGGGTATCCTGATTTCAAAATACCTTCTACAGTATCGTCATTCAGATTGATAAAAGAGATAGGTTCTTTTTCAGAAGGTTCTGCAACCACAGCAAAACCATGGTTCTGAGAAGTGATCTCCACTTTACCAGTCTCCAAACTTTTCACAGGTTGGTTTCCGCCTCTATGACCGAATTTCATTTTTTCAGTCTTCTTTCCTAAGGTCAGACCAATGATCTGATGACCTAAACAAATCCCGAAAAGAGGATAATTATTTTCTAATATAGCTTTTGTAGAATCGATCGCGTAAGTGCAGGCTGCAGGATCTCCAGGACCATTAGAAAGAAAGAATGCATCTACTCCATCTTTCATAATTTCCGAAGCAGGAGTTTGAGCAGGATAAACAGAAACTGCGAAACCTGCTGCATCCAAAAGTCTAAGAATGTTTGTTTTCACGCCGTAATCATAAACAGCGAGTTTGTATTTTTTTCCTACTTTTGATCCGAACTCATACTTTTTATCAGTTGTAACAACCTTCGCTAGGTCAGCGTCTGCAATCCCAGGGAACTTCTTCACTGCTGCTAAAAATGAATCAGAGTATTCGTTTGCGACGAAGATTCCACCATTAGGTGCACCGTTTGTCCGAATGAAGCGAGTCAACTTTCGAGTATCGATTCCTTGGATCCCAGGGATTTTATAATCTTTTAAAAATTGAGATAATGTCTTTTGAGCTTTGAAGTTGGAAGGACGATCCACATATTCTTTTACGATCATTCCTGACGCTTGGATCTTTCCGGATTCCATGTTTTCAGGATGGATCCCGTAGTTCCCGATCATCGGATAAGTAAGAGTTACGATTTGGTTGGCATAGGAAGGATCGGTTAGAATTTCCTGGTAACCCGCCATAGAAGTGTTAAAGACGATTTCCCCGACGGACTGGGTTTCGTAGCCGAAGGATTCACCTTCGTATACGTCCCCGTTTTCTAAAACCAAGAACGCTTTCATTAAGGACAGGCTTTCGCACCGAAGGCAAGGGTCAAGTGGAATCACCCAGAATTTTGTAGGAACTCTAACAGGCTTGCGAAAAAAACCACGTATCGACGGAATGGAAGCAGGGGTAGCTGTGGCAGTTCAAAATCAGTCAGTCAAATTTATCTTACCGGATGGAAGCTCTAAAGAAGTATCCGCCGGTTCTTCCTATAAGGATTTTATAGAATCCCAACTTCCGTTCTTAAAGAACAAGGCGTTAGCAGTCCGCCTGGATGGCACAAACGTTTTGGATTTGAGCCGGACTATTGATTCCACAACCACCCCAAACACAACACCTAAGCTGGAAGTTTTAACCTTCCAAGACAAAGAAGGTTGGGAAACCTTCCAACATTCCGCTGCACACTTGCTCGGGATGGCGGTCCAGAATTTATACAAAGATGCAAAATTAACCGTGGGTCCTGTGATCGAGAATGGTCCTGGGTTTTTCTATTACGATATCGATTTCACAGAGACTGTGATCACTCCGGAAGATTTTCCTAAGATCGAAGCAGAGATGAAGAAGATCGTAGATGCGGATCACGAAGTTTTCCGCAAAGTCTGGGATAAAAAGGAAGCAATCTCCGTTTTTGAAAAAATGGGAGAGGACTACAAGATAGAGATCGTTGGCCAAATTCCTGATGATAAAGTTTCTATCTACGGGATGGGAGAATGGTTCGACCTTTGTAGAGGACCTCATATTCCACGCTCTGGATTTTTAAAAGCATTCAAATTAACTGCACTTTCTGGAGCTTACTGGAAGGCGGACAAAAACAATCGTATGCTCACCCGAATTTACGGGATCGCATTTCCTAGTAAGAAGGAATTGGACGAATATGTTTTCCAGCTGGAAGAGGCTAAGAAAAGAGACCATAGAAAAATCGGAAAAGAAATGGATCTATTCTCCTTCCAACCGGAGGCTCCTGGTTTTCCTTTCTGGCATCCTAAGGGAACTACTCTTTGGAATGCATTAGCGGATTATATTCGTAAAGAATGTGCGAAACGTGGATACCAGGAGATCAAAACTCCTGCAGTACTTTCTTCCGAGTTATGGAGAAGGAGTGGCCACTGGGACAACTTCAACGAGAACATGTATTTTGTTGATATCGACGAAGAAGAGTTCGCGATCAAACCGATGAACTGTCCTGGTTGTAGTTTGATCTATAAGCACCATCTTCATTCTTATAGAGAACTTCCTCTTAGATTCGCGGAATTAGGGAGTGTACATCGCCATGAGTTGCATGGAGTTCTTCACGGACTTTTCAGAGTAAGGGCATTTACCCAAGATGATGCGCATATCTATGCGCCTTTGGAATATCTGGAAACAGAAGTATTGGATATCATTGACTTCACTTTTAATGTATATAAGAAGTTCGGATTCCAAGAATTTAAAACTTATATTGCTACTCGTCCGGAAAAGTCCCAAGGTAAGGATGAGGATTGGGAGTTTGCAACCAACGCTCTCAAACAAGCCTTGGAAAAAAGAAATATTCCATTCTCCATTAAAGAAGGAGAAGGTGCATTCTACGGACCTAAGATAGAATTTAATATCAAGGATTCTATTGGAAGGATGTGGCAATGTGGAACTGTCCAGATAGACTTCTCCATGCCGGATCGTTTCGAATTAGATTACACTGATTCTGATGGCGCTAAAAAAAGGCCGGTTATGGTCCATAGAGCGATCTATGGTTCCTTGGAAAGATTTATTGGGATCCTAATCGAACATTTCGAAGGTAAATTCCCTCTTTGGCTTTCTCCTAATCAGATACGTGTTCTAACCGTAACCGAAAATGTGCAGGAATATGGATCCCAGATCTTAAAAGATCTGATCGATTTAGGTTTCAGGGCAGAAGGGGATTTCAGAAATGAGAAAATCGGTGCCAAGATCCGAGATTCTATCCTGAAAAAGGCAAATTACCTTCTGGTATTGGGCCAAAAGGAGAAGGATAGCAGCACTGTTGCGGTCCGAAAACGAGGCTCAGAAGAAACAATTTCTATGTCATATTCTGAGTTTCGTTCTTTGTTGGAAAAGGAAGTCTCGGAAGGACTTTGAACTAAATTCTACTTGATGAACTAGGCTATCCGTAGAGAAAATCGCTTGAAAGCTAGCCTACTAGCCAAAAAATTGGAAAAAACCGGAGATTGAATGCAGAAGAGGCCTCAACCGAAACCCACCGATAAACTATTTACTCATAGAATTAATGAGAAAATTACAGGGGTAGCCCAGGTAAGATTGGTGTCGGACGACGGTGCAATGATCGTTTCTTTTGACGAGGCTTTACGGCGCGCTAAAGAAGAGAACTTGGACCTGGTAGAAGTATCGGGCGACCAAGAGATTCATGTCTGCAAGATCATCGATTACGGTAAATATAAGTTCGAACTACTTAAAAAGAGTAAGGAAGCTAAGAAGAAACAACACGTAATCAACGTAAAAGAAGTTAAGATCCGTCCAAGGATCGAGCAACATGATTACGATATTAAAAGACGCCACGCTCTGGAGTTTCTTCAAAAAGGGGACAAAGTTAAAGTCAGCCTTCGCTTTCGTGGTCGTGAAATGATGCATTCCGAACTCGGAATGAATGTAGTCAATCGAATGGTAGAAGATTTGAAATCGGTCGGTACTCCGGAAAGAGAACCAGTGTTAGACGGCCGCCAAATCGTTGTAGTTATAACACCTCTTGCTGTAAAGCAATAGAGTAAATATTCAGGAATTATCGAGGTAGGGGAAATGCCTAAGCTTAAAACAAATAGAGCCGCAGCTAAACGGTTCAAGTTTTCCAAAAATAATAAAATAAAACGGAAGAGTATGAACACCCGTCACATTCTTACCAAAAAAGGACCTAAAAGACGTCGTCGTCTTAGAGGAATGACTTTGGTAGTGGATGCGGATTGGAAAGCAATCGTTAGACTCATGCCTTACGGAGTTCGATAATGCCACGCGCAACAAACGGAACCATACACAAGAATCGTCGTAAAAAAATCCTAAAAACTGCAAAAGGTTTTAGAGGAGCAAGATCCAAGCTTTACAGAACTGCGAAATCCGCAGTAATGAAAGCGGGCCAATGGGCGTATAGAGACAGAAGAGCAAAAAAACGCGATTTCCGTAAACTTTGGATTATCCGTATTAATGCTGCTGCTCGTGAGGCTGGACTTTCTTATTCTCAATTCATGTATGGATTGAAAAAAGCCAATATTTCTTTGGATAGAAAAGCCCTGGCAGAACTTGCATTTAACGACAAAGAAACTTTCAACGCTCTAGTTGAAAAAATCAAGGTAGCGGCGTAATCAATATTAGCCCTTAGGAAGGTCCGGTTTTTCGGATCTTCCCGCCTGAAAAAGCCCGTAATTCTACGGGCTTTCTTCGTTTTTAGAAAAAAAGGTTTTTCTCTTTTTCAGAAAGATGAAAAATGGGATGGATTTTGCCGATTTGGCGGGTCGGAAATATTTAGGCGGAATTTCGCTCTAAGTGTAATTTTATAAAATAAACCACTCCGATAAAGGAGAACGAGGTTCGCACTATGTTAACTATGGAGACAATTGAGGAGCTCGAGAGTAAAGTCCTAAAAGCACTCGAACTCATTAGCGACCTTCGGGCGGAAAACGGTCGCCTGGAAACAGAAAACGAATCTCTTCGCGCGGAAAACGACCAGATGAAACTGGCGATGGAAGAGAAAGAGAAAGAACTTTCTTCTCTCCGCGAACAACTCCAAAAAGCAAACGCAGAGTTGGAAGGAATCAAAGACAGAGAGCGTGCACTCGAAGCTAAGATCAATCAACTTCTGGGACGTTTGGATGGTCTCCCTGCTTCTGGCAGCGGATCGTCACCTGCTTCTTCTTCACCTAAGCCTAGTTCAACGTCTTCTTTTGCTACGGGCGCTGTTGCTGGTGCGGCGGCGGCTTCTGCTGCTCCTTCTGTAGTTAGAGATTCTTCGGAAGAAGATTTTAACGAAGACGATGAGATCATTCTTCTCGATGACGAAGATGATGATATTTCCGTTCTAACTGAATCTTCCGATTCTTCCGGAGGAGACGACGAGATCATTATCACTGACGAACCAATCGACGACTTCAGTCCTGTTTCTGCTGACGATGATGATATCATTATCGAAGACGATGATGACGCGATCAGCGTATTCGATGCGGATGAAGACGACGACTTCCTAGTCATCGAAGACGATCCTAAGTAATTTTTATGAGTGAAAGAGTCAAAGCTCGGATACTGGGCGACGACTATACCATCGTAGGCGATACCGATCCGGAGTATATCCATAGGCTCGCCGAATTGGTGGACCGAAAAATCCGTGAGTTACAATTGGGAATGCCTAATGCTCCTAAATTGAAACTCGCGGTGCTCGCTGCTTTAAACTTCGCAGACGAATTGGAACAATCCAAAAATCAATCAAGCGACTCAGGACCTTCTTCTCCAGAAGCGGAAGAAAAGACCAAAAAATTGATCACTCTTTTGGAAGAAGGTCTGATCGGAGATCTTTGATTTGGTTTCTAAATCGGAAGCCAGAAAAAAGATAAAATCTCTTCTCTTGGATATTCCTTCCAGGAAGGAAAAAGAAGAAAGTATCCGCGCGAGTCTTCTGGAATTTCTGAGACATAGCTCATCTTCAACCCAATTAAAAATCATCTCTTATGTTGCTGATGATTTTGAAATTTCTCCTTTTCTACCGTTAGGCCCTGCTTTACAGTTAGGAAGTTTTGGTTTGGACATATTTTTTCCAAAAGTAACAAATTCAGGACTTGAATTTAAATCGGGTTCAGGATTTTCCCCAGGTGCCTTTGGCATTTTAGAGCCTACGGGAGAAGCTATCCTCCGGCCGGAAGATGCGGATTGGATTTTAGTCCCTGCTTTGGGGTGGAATCAGGAGGGGGCAAGGCTCGGAAGAGGGAAGGGATTTTACGATCGTTCTCTAAAGGATATACTTTCCGAAAAAATGATTGGCCTTTCTTTTGAGGACCTATACCCTTGCGATTTTTCCGCGGAACCCCATGATCTGAAAGCAGGTACAGTGATTACGGAGAAAAAAAACCATTGCTTTCCCGGTAAAATGGGAGAAAAATCAGTCGGATAATTCGATAGGGAGTTTCTTTTTCAGGGGGCTCCGTGTCGACAATGTACTAAGCCGGAAACTTGAGCCCAAAGTTTCCGTTTTGAAAGAGTAAGTGGCGGAGAACCGGTGAAAACCATAGATAAAAATAACCACGCGGAACAAAACCAAGAAGAGAAAGAACTGGATACAATCCAGGAATTTCTCACATTCGAAGTGGATAAGGAAATTTTCGGGATCGATATTCTTTATATTCACGAGATCTTAAAACCGGTGCCTATTACAAGAATTCCTAATGTCGAAGGTTTTATTCTCGGAGTGATTAACTTAAGAGGTGAGATCATTCCTATCATGGATCTAAAGGAACTTTTTGGATTAGGTTTTTGTGATATTCTTCCTTCCACTCGGATCATTGTAGTTGTCACTGGAGAAAAAAGGGCAGGTCTCCTAGTCGACTCAGTTAAACAAGTTGTTAAGATCCGCAAAGACAAGGTCAGCCAAGCGGACGAAGACCTGAGTGTAAATTATAGCGAACTTATAGAATCAGTCAGCCAATTCGAAGAATCTCTTATCCTAAACTTGAATCTTTCCAAGGTAATGGATTATGCTGGGGAGGAGGCGTAAATGGCAGGAGTACTTGGCGAATACACAGAACTCTTTTTAGAGGAATCTGAAGACCAGATAGAAGAACTAAATGCGAATCTTCTGAAACTGGAAAAGGACCAATCCGATCCTCAGACTATCAATGATATTTTCCGTGCGGCTCACTCTTTAAAAAGTTCGGCTGCTTTCGTTGGATTGTACAATCTTTCCGACCTTGCTCATAAGATGGAGAATCTTCTCCAAAGTATCCGAGATGGAAAACTTGCAGTTAATCTATCCCTGGTAAATCTACTATTCCAATGTTTTGATTTGATCAAGAACGTGATCGTGAATGTTGCCGCTGGTAAAAAAGTGGATACTCCTTATACGGATATGATCCAAAGACTGGAAGCATACGAAAAAAATCCGGATGTGGCCTCCGCTCCAAGTGGGCCTGCAAGATCCGTTTCTCAATCCTCTGCTCCAGTTGCAAAACAAGAAGAAATTCCAGGCAATGGAATTGATCTGGATGCAGACGACCAAAAAGAAATTGAGGAAGTACTACGCAACGGTTCCGGAAAACCTTGGCTCTTAAAAGTGGGACTCAAAAAAGATTCTCCGATGAAGGGCTTACGTTATACTCTTATTGTCCAAAACCTTAAAAATTTAGGCCAAGTATTTCGAACAAAACCAAGCGCGGAAGAGTTGGAGAATGGAACAGAGGCTCCGTATCTTTCTATACTGATCGTAAGTTCTGAATCCCAAGAGGAACTCACCAAAGCTGCAAACGTAGACATGGTGGAAAATCTGATGATCCAGGAATTTAAACTTAGTGGTTATTCTGAGTCTGGAGTTTCTTCTTCCTACCAACTCGACGAGGAAGAGAGAAGTACTGAGGCAAAAGTTACTTTAAAAAGTATTAAAGTATCTTCTGACAAACTGGATCAACTCATGAATAATGTGGGTGAGCTTGTAATTACAAACTCTGGCTTCCAGAAAATTTATGATGATCTTCTTCGCACATTTGGGGATGATCAGTTATTCAACGAACTCAAAGGTCGTATTGATCTAATCAATCGTATCTCTAAGGAGCTTCAATCCGGTATTATGAATATCCGGATGGTCCCGATTTCTACGGTATTCCGTCGTTTCTCTCGTTTGGTTAGAGACCTTTCTTTAGAAACAGGGAAAACAGTTGATCTGGTCTTAAATGGAGAATCCACTGAGCTTGATAAAAAAGTTATCGATGCATTGGGAGAGCCGCTTCTCCACTTGATCCGAAACTCTGTCGATCATGGTATCGAATCTCCGGAAGAAAGAAAAAAATTTGGTAAACCTGAAACCGGTATCGTAGAGCTGAACGCCTATCAAGGCGGCAGCAATATTATGGTAGAGATCCGTGATGATGGTCGCGGATTGGATTTGGAAAAAATCCGCAGAAAAGCAATTGAGAAGGGACTCGTTTCTGAAACCGATGCTGCTGCTTTAGAAGAAAGTGATATTTACCAATTCATCTTCGCTCCTGGTTTCTCCACTGCAGATAAGATAACCGATATTTCTGGTCGCGGTGTTGGAATGAATGTGGTGAATAGCCTCATCCAAGAATTCAAAGGTAAAATCCTGATCCAATCTCAGAAAGGATCCGGAACTTCTTTCGTTCTGTCATTCCCTCAGGCACTTGCAATTATTCCTTCTATCCTGATCGTAATGGAAGAAGAAGTTTACGCTTTCCCTCTATCGGAAGTGAACGAGACCATAAAGGTAAACAACGAACAGATCACTACTCTGGAAGGAAACGAGATCATCAATTTGAGAGGAGAGGTTCTTCCTATCTACAGATTGAATCGTATTTTGGGTCTTCAGGACAAAACGGATAGAGAAGAATTCCCGGTTGTTATCGTTCAATACAAAGGCCGCAAGTTAGGCTTCATGGTAGATGAACTTGTTGGAAAACACGAAACAGTCATCAAGTCCTTGGAGAAAAACTTCAAAAATATCAAGGGACTTACTGGAGCTTCCATCATGGGAGATGGAACCATCATCATGGTTCTAGATATTCCAGGACTTGTTGAATTTGCTGCCGAGTTGGAAGAGAATGCAAGATATGTGAACTATCATCTTGAAACGATGAAACGTATCAGCACGATCCGAACCATCGAAACGGAAGAAGAGAAGTATATCCAAAAAACTTCTAATCCTACTAACGTTTATAATCATAAATTACATGAGATCACTACTCGAGAAAGAGAGCGTCGTAAGAAGAGCGAACGTAAAAAATCGGAAGAATCTAAAAAGGTAATCGTAGCAAAAGAAGAACTCGAAAGAGAAATTTCTTCTACTCCGATCAAAACCACTATGGAGATCCGACCTTCCGAGGAAAAATTAATCACTTCTACTGAAACTCCTTCTGAACTTTCTTCCAATACTGCGGTTCTGGAAAGACCAGCTGCCAAAAAAGAAGGAATGGAAGAAGCTTACAGATCTCATATCAACGAATTGATCTCAGATTCTCCAGTTTCTGACGAAGAAAGAAAAAGAGCGGATCATATTATCGAAGGTTTCTTAGAACAGAAAAAACAGAGAATGATGGCTGTTTCTCACTCTAAGGAATTTACAGGAAACCTGAGCAAGGAACAGATCAAGAAGATCGAATCTGTAGTTAATACAGGTATGATGAATGCCGGTATGGTGCTCTCTCAAATCCTGAATAGGAACGTGGATCTATTTATTCCTGAAATTATCATGAATGATAAGGAAGGTTTGGCATCCGAGATCCGTTTTTCTGACGATAAATTCTACGGAATGAAAGTCAGAATGACCGGCGATCTGAACGGGAATATGCTTATGATGTTCTCCAGAGAGAACGCCAAAAATTTAGCTAGAGAACTTTTAGATTCTAATCCGAGCGGAGACGTTTTAGATGATGATACTAAGAGCGTTCTGTCTGAGATCGCAAACATAGTTTGTGCCTCCGTTTTGAACTCTATTTCCAATAAGGCGAAAGTGGGTGTTATGCCGGATGTTCCGGAACTTGTGGAAGGAACCTTCCTGGAAGTTTTGGATGTTGTTAAACCGGAAAGAACTAAGTTCTTAAGTATGCTCACTGAATTTAATCATGAGGGAAACAACCTGTTGGGAGTACTTTTATTCCTTCCGGACTTTGATGAACTCATGGATTTGCTTCCGAAATTTTAAACACTAGGATTTTGTCGTGGTAGGAACTCCTGCGGACGGGTCGATTCGGGTCGTGATTATAGACGACTCTCTTTTGGTGAGAAATATTATTTCGGACCAGATTAAAAAAGAAAGTCGGATCCAAGTTATAGCAACGGGTAAAACCGGAGTGGATTGTATTGAACTAGCCACTAAGCTTAGACCAGACATTGTAATATTAGATGTAGAAATGCCCGTGATGGACGGGCTTACTGCGCTCCAAGAACTGCAGAAACGAAAATTGGGTATTCCAGTAATGATGCTCTCTGTTTTGACACAACATGGAGCGGATGCAACTTTCAAAGCATTAGAATATGGAGCAATAGATTTCGTTCCGAAACCTTCTTCCAGTAACCAATTTAATCCGGAAGAAATCGGAACAGTTCTCAAAAATAGAATACTCGCTTATTTCGATAGCTTACGACCAAGTCATGCGGGTATTGATCCCAAAAAAATCGTAGATACGGTCAAAAGTAAAATTTTCAAAGATGGAAAAAAAGTCGTGGAAGCGGTTTGTATTGGGACATCAACCGGTGGTCCGAAAGCATTACAGACAGTTTTTTCTGATTTTCCGGAGAATTTTCATCTACCAATTTTCGTCGTACAACATATGCCTGTGGGTTTTACGAAAGCTTTCGCTTCTCGTTTAAATGATCATTCTAAAATCACAGTAAAGGAAGCCGAGGACGGAGAAGAAGTTCGTCCAGGAACTGGTTACGTGGCGCCGGGTGATGCACATTTGAAGATCGAATCTAAGGCAGGACGGAAATGGATTGCCTTAGGTAGGGAAGCGTTAGTAAATGGACACAGGCCCTCAGTCGAAGTTTTATTCGACAGCGCAATCCGGGAATACGGGAGCGCCTTAGTCGGTGTGATTATGACCGGCATGGGAAAAGATGGAGCGGCAGCGACTCTCAGAATGAGAGAGACTGGAGCTTCTACTGTTGCCCAAGACGAGGACAGCTCCGTGATCTTCGGAATGAATCGCCAAGCCATCGAAATGGGTGGGGTTCAGTTCGTAGAACCAGTAAGCGCAATAACATCAAGGATACTTTCCATTCTCAAAGAAAGGGGAAACTAATTATGGCCAGAATTCTCGTAGTAGACGATGCAAAATTCATGAGGACCATGGTGAAGGACGCACTCGTCGCCGGAGGGCATGAGATCGTCGGCGAGGCCGAAAACGGAAATATCGCTGTCGATCAGTACAAAGCGATCAAGCCGGACCTAGTCACCATGAGAGAAAAAGACGGGATCGAAGCAGCCCAGGAAATTTTTAAATTAGATCCGAAAGCACGTATCATTATGGTAACTGCTCTTGGTCAGGAAGAGCTTCTTGCGAAAGCGATCAAGATGGGAGTGAAGGATTTCGTAGTAAAACCTTTCTCACCTGAAAGATTGCAACAGGCGGCAGAAAAAGCACTGAATTCATAAAGAGATGGAGAGAGAAAACGCCACACAATCCTTCGTAGTTCAATGGAACAATTCCGAAGGTGGTATTACAGAGGGACCTTTAAGTCTTCTCTGGTCTCTTATCGAAAGTTATAAGGTGGATATATTTGAAGTATCCCTTTCTCAAATCACCCAGGACTTTCTAAACTTCATTAAGATTTCTGCAAGTATCCATATAGACATGGGGGCGGAATACGCTCTTATGGCTGCTAATTTAGTTTATCTCAAATCCAAAGCTTTATTACCCGATCCAGGTTTCGAAGAAGAAGATTATGATCCTCCTCTTCCGCCTGAATTGGTCGAAAAACTTCTAGAACATAAAAAATTCCAATTAACCGCCCAAAAAATGGGGGATGTGGATAAGGTACAAGCTGGAGTATTCTCCAGGGAGACCAATCAGGTCATAGATGAGTCAGAATCCTGGCTGGATCTAAGCCTTTTAGATCTGATTTCCGCATTTAACGAGATCTTGGAAAAACGGGAAGATGAAGGCGAGATTCCCGCTTTACTTACCGCGCCCCACCGGTATTCTGTCGAGGAAAAGATGGGTACCATTTCCGAACTGCTCGTCGAACGTTCGGATATCTCTTTCGAAGAATTGTTTTCTACGGTCAAGCCGGAGAAAGCCGAGATAGTAGCCGTCTTTCTGGCAATGTTGGAGCTCTGCAAACAGAGAATTGTATCCATACGCCAGCATCGCACATTCGGCGAAATCCGTATATTCTTGGTGGGAGAACCGTGGAACGCGACAAAGCCGGCTTAAAAGGACTGATAGAAGCGCTACTTTTCCTTTCCGGGGAACCGCTTAAACTAGCCAGTATCGCAAAATCCATAGACTGTGAAAAACAGGAAGCTCGTGATATATTGGACGAGCTGATCTTGGATTACCAAGAGAAGGACGGAGGATTCGTTCTTAGAGAGATCGCAGGCGCTTACCAATTTTCTACGAACGAAAAATATTCTGAAATTTTAGCAAGACTCTTCAAAGAGAAGAAGAGGGAACAACTTTCACGTTCCAGTTTGGATACTTTGGCGATCATAGCCTATAAACAGCCGATCACATTATCTGAAATTGATGATATACGAGGGGTTTCTTCCAGAGCTATGGTAACTTCTCTTATATCTAAAAAACTAGTGAAACCGGTTGGTAATAAAGAAGTTCCTGGAAGACCTGCATTGTACGGAACAACTAAAGATTTTTTAATACATTTCGGATTAAATAAACTGACCGATTTACCTGCCCCTGTGGAAGTGAAGGAATTAAAATTCGAGAACCTGGATGATTTGATAGAGAATGGCCAAGAATAACGACAAACTGAAAGAGTTCCGGGACAAGATTGATTCCCTGGACAAAGAAATCGTAAAGGCTATCCAGGCCAGGGCGGAGATCGCCTCTGAGATTGGTGAAATTAAAAGAGAGAATAACGAACCGATCTATCGTCCTGACAGAGAAAAGGATGTTTATGAAAAAATCCTTGGACTGAACGGAGGACCACTTCCTGACAAGGTGCTTCTTGCAATTTATAGAGAGATCATGTCCGGCTCCTTCTCCGTTGAAAAAGGTTTAAAGATAGGTTATCTTGGCCCGGAAGGATCTTTTTCTCATCAAGCAGTTCGTGCAAGATTCGGAACTTCTGTAGAGGCTACTGAATTTCCTTCTATTCCTGAAGTGTTCCGTGCGGTAGAAACTGATAAGGCGGATTACGGAGTTGTTCCTGTGGAAAATTCTTCCGAAGGACTTGTGAACTCCACTCTGGATCAGTTCTTGGTTTCCGATCTAAATATTTATTCTGAAATTTATCTTAAGATACATTTGAATCTTTTAGGATACGAACATGATCTTTCTAAGATCAAAACTTTGTATGGGATCAAGATCGCAAACTCACAATGCCGAAATTGGATCGCTGCGAATCTTCCTCATGTGGAAGTTTCGGAAACTCCTTCTACTTCAAGAGCCGCAAGTATTGTTGCAGAGAAGAAAGAAGCATGTGCTGCAGTAGCTTCTTCCATCGCCGCAGAAATTTACGGTTTAGATCTAGTTAGAGAATCCATCGAGGATATGTCGGACAATACTACCAGATTTTTGATCATAGGTAAGAACCAATGTCCTCCTACAAGTAACGACAAAACTTCCGTAGTTTTTTCCATTCCGGATAAACCAGGATCACTTTATAAAGTTCTAAAGCCTATTTTCGATAAAGGGATCAATATGACTAAGATTGAGTCTAGGCCTACTCGCAGGACTTCTTGGGAGTATAACTTCTTCATAGATTTCTTAGGTCATAAAAAAGATCCTCAGATTGAAGAGGTCTTAAACACCTTAAAGGAAAATACAATCTATCTCAGGATTTTGGGATCTTATCCGATCTCTCCACCTAACCCGTGAAAACCGAATTTTCTAGAATCCTGATTTACGGCCTTGGAATGATGGGTGCCTCCCTCTCCTTGGCATTACGTAAAAAAAACTCCAAAGCAGAAATTGTAGGAGTGGTAGGATCTCCTTCCAGTAAGGAGAAGGGGATCCGTCTTAAATCAGCGGATCAAATATATACTTCTGAAGAATTTTCAAAATCCCCCGATTGGGAATCATACGATCTGATCGTTTTCGGAGTTCCGGTCAACACAACTGTAGAAGTGATTTCCAAACTTCCTTCCGGATTTAAAGGTCTTTTGACGGATATGGGTTCCACTAAACAAGAGATCGTCCATGCGGTGGAATCAGTTCTTACCGGAGAGCATCGATATATTTCTTCTCATCCAATGTGCGGTTCTGAGGAATCAGGATTAGAGTTTGCGAATGTGGATCTGTATGAAAACAGACTTTGTATTTTAACTAAACCGAAAGGTGCTACCGATGAGGCATATTCAGAGATAGAAAATTTTTGGAAATTTCTAGGAATGTCTACTACCGAAATTCCTGCTCATGAGCATGATAAAATACTCTCCTATGTTTCTCATGTTCCTCATTTAATTTCTTCTCTCATGACAAATTGGGTTTGGGAAAACGGGTGTGTAAGAGAATTTACTCAAAATTCTCCTTTGCCTTTGACCGGCGGAGGATTCCGAGACATGACCAGGATCGCAGGTTCTAATCCTAAAATGTGGTCACCTATCTTTTCTTCTAACCAAGAAGAGATCTATAAGGCTCTTTTGGACTATAAAGATAGATTGGAGAAACTTCTTTCGGAGTTAAAACCAGAAAAGCCGCTCGACCTAAAACATTGGGAGTCCTTCATGGAAAAATCTCGTATTGATAGGGACGCAATTTTAAAGAAACAAAATGATTCCAAGAATCCTTAAATCTTCCGGAAGAGAAATCACAGTTCCGGGAGACAAATCTCTTTCTCATCGAAGTGTATTATTCTCCGTATTATCCAAAGGGACCTCTCATGTTTCCGGGTTTTTAGAAGCGGAAGATCCATTAAATACAATGAAAGCTTTCACTCAGCTCGGGTTGAAAGTAGAGAAGATCTCAAAAGGAGAATATGTTTTTACGAGTCCTGGCAAACATGCTCTTCAATCTCCAAAGGACGTTCTCGATTTTGGAAATGCTGGAACTGGTATCAGATTATCTGCAGGATTACTTTGTGGACTCCAAGGAATTAAGGCCACACTAACTGGAGACCATTCTCTTCAAAAACGGCCAATGTCCCGTATTATAAAACCTTTAAGTTCCATGGGAGCTTCTATCTCAGGAAAAGATGATAAGGCGCCTTTAGAAATTGTAGGAAAAAAACTTTCAGATTTTCATTATAAAAGTCCGATCGCTTCCGCTCAGGTGAAATCCTGCCTGATGTTGGCTGCAATGGCTTCTGAAACTTCTTTAGAATACGAAGAAGATATTCTTTCCAGGGACCACACAGAGAATATGTTCCGGTTTTTGGGAAATAAACTTTCATATATTTCTCCCACTCATTTTAAAATGGAACCTCCTTATACATTTGAAGCAAAAGAATTTAAAGTGCCTGGAGATATTTCCTCTGCTGCATTCTTCTTGGTACTCGGAGTTCTCTTAAAAGAAGGTTCCGTTCTTGTGAAAAATGTGGGATTAAATCCTTCTCGGATCGGTATCTTACATGCACTCGAAGTGATGGGAGCAAAAATTCTAATCCATAATAAAAGGATAGAATGTGGAGAACCAGTCGGAGATCTGGAAGCAGTTTCTTCTAATTTACGTTTTGCGGAAATTAAGGAAGAGTGGATCCCTTCTCTCATAGACGAGATCCCAATTCTTACGATCGCAGGGCTTTTTGCAAAAGGTGGATTTATTATTCGTCATGCAGAGGAACTTCGTGCAAAAGAATCAGATCGTATTTCGGCAATGGTTGAAAATTTGCGGAACCTTGGAATTACAGTGCATGAATATCCGGATGGTTACGAGATCCCTGAAATTGGTTCCAGTGCAAATTCTTCTGAACTTTCTTCCTGGTTATCCGGAAACTCTGTGGATGTTTTTACTAAGATGGATCATAGGATCGCGATGAGCTTTATGATCCTAAAAGCAGTGAGTGGTTTGGAAATTCGTCCGGATGAAACTTCTTGGATAGAAACTTCTTTTCCTGGATTTGAATCTTTATTGGAAGGTTTCGTGAGATGACGGAAAACGTGATCGCATTAGATGGGCCAGCCGGAACAGGCAAGAGTACGGTAGCTCGAGAACTTTCTAAAAAACTTGGATTCGAATATTTAGATTCTGGTGCATTCTACCGCGCGTTAACACTTCATATTTATAAAATCTATAAATCCAAAAACTCTTCTATTTCCTTTTCGGATTGGTTATCAGGTAAGGAGTTCCTTCCACTCACGGAAGGTGTGGAAATTTTATGTGAATTTTCAGAAACAGGGGAGAACAGTATTTTCTTAAATGGAGAAAATGTTTCCGTAGAGATCAGAACTCCTGAAATCACAAGAGAGATTAAATACATCGCAGACAAAGCTGCATTTAGAGAATTCGTAAATTCTCAATTGAGAAAGCTCTCTCAAACTCATCGTCTGGTAATGGACGGTAGAGACATAGGTACCCACGTATTTCCGGACGCTCGTTACAAGTTCTTTTTGACAGCTTCCTCCAGAGTTCGGGCCGAAAGAAGATATAATCAATTATTAGAGCAAGGTATTCGTTCGGATTTAGAAGAAATCGAAAAGGAAATCGTGATTCGTGACAAATCCGATATGGAAAGGGAAATCGCCCCTCTCCGGAAAGCAGAGGACGCAATCCTCATTGACACAGATAACCTGCCAAAAAATAGTGTAATTAGTAAGATCCTTGGGTGCCTAGACTCTGGCATTTATAACGATTCGCACTAATCCCAATCAAACACCGAGTATTTCAATCCGTATGAGTAGCCAACAAGACAAGTCCACTTTTGCAGAAGTTTTCAAACAGTGGGAAGAAAAGAAAAACGACGAAGCCGAAATTCGCAAAGACCAAGTGGTCGAAGGTAAAGTCGTATCCGTAGACAACGATAACGTCTATGTGGCAATCGAAGGATTGAAACAAGAGGGAAGAATTCCTCGCTCTGAGTTCGACGAAAAACCGGAACTCGGATCTTTAGTAACCGCACTCGTAAAAAGAAAAGAGTCAACTGACTCAGGATGTGTCCTTTCTAAAAAAGAAGCCGACCAAAGAAAGGGTTGGGAAGTTGTTAAGGATGCATTCAAAAATAATTACCAAGTCAGTGGACGTTTGGTAAATGAGATCAAAGGAAAAGGATACATCGTTAACGTCGAAGGTTCCGAACTTTTCCTTCCAGCTTCTCAACTTAGTTATAAATTCTCCGATGGAGAAAATTTCAAAGGTGTAGAACTCGATTTCAAAGTAATCGAGATCAATGAACGCACCCGCTCCGGAGTCGTTTCCCGAAAAAAACTTCTAGACGAAGTGAATAATGAAAAATGGGACGCACTCGCTGAGAAGGTCAAAGTTGGAGATAAGATTAAAGCAACCGTTTCCAAAATTGCAAGCTTCGGAGTTTTCTGTGATCTGGAAGGAGTTGTAGGACTTCTCAGACAAAGAGATATCTCTTATAAAAAATTCGCACCATTCAAACAATACTTCACCATTGGACAAGAGATTGAACTTCAAGTTCTTGAAATGGAGAAGGAAAACAACAAACTCGCGTTAGGACTCAAACAACTGTATGAAGATCCTTGGGTTTGGGCAAAACGTTCCTTGGAAAAAGACATGGTCATCCGTGGAACTGTTACTTCTCTTACTAATTTTGGTGCATTCGTAGAATTGAAAGAAGGTTTAGAGGGTTTAATTCATACTTCTGAATTAACCTGGGCTAAAAAACCTCCTCATCCAAAAGAACTTTTGAAAAAAGGACAAGAGGTAGAAGCTCTGATCCTAGATATCGACTTCGAAAGCAGAAGACTTTCTCTAGGTTTAAAACAACTTCAACCGAATCCTTGGGATGCTTTAGGGCCTGAAGTTAGAGTAGGAAATGTTCTAACTGGAAAAGTAACCGGTATTACTAAATATGGCGCATTCGTAGAAGTGGAAAATGGCATCGAAGGTCTGATCCACATCAGCGATATCACTTGGGATGAAAAACAAAAGAACCCAACTTCTCTACTTAAAAAAGGAGAAGAGGTTAAATACATCATCCTAGACATCAATTTTGATGCTCAAAGAATTTCTTGTGGATTAAAACAACTGCAAGAACATCCTTACGAAGCATTAAGAAATCGTTATCCTATCGGTTCAGTTGTTCAAGGTAAGATCAAGAGTATCGTTGATTTCGGTATGTTCGTAGAGATCGAACCTGGTTTTGAAGGACTGGTCCATATTTCTGAGATTCCTGGCGGAAAAGACACCAACTTGGCTGAGTCTTACAAGCCTGGTGATATCGTAAAATGTGCAGTAGTTAAGATCGATTCCAAAAACAAGAAGATCTCTCTGTCTATCAAGGATTTCGATAAAGCCTTAGAAAGAGAAGAGATGGCGAAGTATTTAAAAACTTCCGACACTCCTTCCAGAGAAAGTTTAGGCAGCTTTATCAATTCTTCCTTAAAATAAGGACGACTCTCGGAGTTTTGGATGAAACGATTCGAACCTAAAACAGGTGCTTCTATTACTGATATCGATCCGTATCCAGGTCTTACTGGAGCAGAAAGATTTTTTGCAATTTTATTCTCAAAGATTGGAGAGAATAAAAAGCAGGTTTTATTCGCAGTCGGGGTTTTATTCGTTACTGTACTAGCGGTTGTTAGTTGGAACGAATATAGAGCAGAACAATTCCGTAAGGGTACTCTTGCCATCGAAAAAGTGGAGAAGGAGTTAGCTCTTTCTCCAATGACCGAGATCACTGATAAGATCAAAAAATACGAAGCGATTGCTTCTGCTTACAGTTCTCCTTCTTTAGATATCAGACTTTCAAAAACTTTGGGAGATCTATATGCGAAGAACGGAGAATACCAAAAAGCGGCAGAGAAGTTGGAATTTGCAGGTAAAAAAATAGACGAACTTCCGGAAGTGAAGGCCTACTATTTTTATATCGCAGGAAACTATAGAGAAAGTGCAAACCAACTCGCGGAAGCAGAATCCGATTACGGAGTTTCCGTTTCTCTTTTAAGCAGCCGTAAAAATGTTTCGGGATTTTATGCTTGGAGCCTATACCAAGCGGGTCGTTTGAAACTTCAAAACGGCAAAAAAGAAGAAGCAGTCGATCTACTTAAAAAAGTTTTAGACCAAGACATCGCTTCTCCTTCCGAAGAATTTAAAGCGGTTAGAGAACTAGCCACTTATCTTCTACTAAAAAGCAGCCAGGGAAACTAAATGCTAACTTTGGCCCTTCCGAAAGGACGGCTTGCCGAAGAGAGCATAGAACTCATGCTCGAAAGGGGATGGCTTTCTGGCCGTCCCGATCCTGATTCCAAAGAACTTATATATAAAGACCCAAAGGGAAAGGTCCGTATTTTACTGGTCCGCTCCCAAGACGTGGCGACTTACGTGGAACAAAATTCCGCCGATGCCGGTATTGTGGGATGGGACGTATTATTGGAAGGTGGTTATGACCTTCTTCTTCCCTTGGATTTGGCCATAGGAAAATGCAGACTTTCAGTAGCAGGCCGAAAAGGTTGGAGCCTTAGTTCAGGGGAAAGAAAGGTCCGTGTAGCGACAAAATATCCGAATATCGCCAAGGACTTTTTCCTGAAAAAAGGGATTAACTGCGAGGTGATCAAACTTTACGGAAGTATTGAGCTCGCTCCTTTGGTAGGCTTATCGGATTGTATCGTGGATTTGGTGTCCACGGGCGGCACTCTCAGAGCCAATAATCTGGAAGAGATCGAAGTAATTATGGAATCCACGGCGAGATTGGTATTTAATCGCTCAGCATTATACACAAAACGGGCAGAAGTTGGAGAATTCTTAGATTCATTCGCTTTGACCGAAAAACAGTTGTGAATTCCGGCTTTAAAAAAAACATAGTCGTAAATCGACATTATCTATAGAGAAAAACAATGGCAGTTCCTAAGAGACGAAAATCTAAATCAAAAGTGAGGATGAAACGGGCCCATCATGCGATCGGGAAACCGAATCTAGTCCCTTGCCCGAACTGTAATTCCTTCAGACCTCCTCATAGAATCTGCCCTGTTTGCGGTTTTTACAAAGACCGTGTAGTGGTGGAACCGAAAGTCAGGAAGACTAGCGAAGAGAATTAATCAATATGTGGGTCGCCGTCGATGCAATGAGCGGCGACTACGGTCCTGATAGGATCGTAGAAGGTGCCGTTAACGCGGTAAATCACGACGGCAGAAACGTCATACTCGTTGGTAAAGAAGAAGATATCAGCGAGATCCTCCTCAAATACGAATACGATACAAACAAGATCAGGATTGTTCACGCTAGCGAGATCATAGGCATGAACGATTCTCCTTCTATAGCGGTTCGTGCTATGGAAGATTCTTCCGTTGTGCAGGCAGCTCAACTGGTTGCTGATAAAAACTGCGTTGGAATGTTCTCTCCTGGAAATACAGGCGCCACTATGGCTTCTGCATTATTATATCTAGGAAGAATTCCAGGTGTATTAAGACCTCCAATCGCTGCTCCCATCCCAAGAGAGAAGGGAGCTCCTACACTTCTTTTGGATGCGGGTGCGAACGTGGATTGTAAGCCTGAGTATTTGGCCCAATTCGCAATCATGGGAGAGATCTATTCCAGATTAATCTTTAATATTCATAAACCAAAGGTTGGGATCTTATCTAATGGAGAAGAAGATAAGAAGGGAAACTCAGTCACCGTAAAGGCATTCGAATATATTAAGAAACTACCAATTGATTTTGTGGGAAATGTAGAAGGACGAGATCTTTACGGTGGAGGAAGGGATGTGGACGTTGTAGTCTGCGACGGTTTCGTAGGAAATATTGTCCTAAAAGCAACAGAAGGTCTTTCCAAATCCATATTTGCGGTTCTCAGAGAGAGCATCGCTCAGTCTAGCCTTGCACAAACAGGTGCACTTCTTCTCAAACCTACATTTACTGCGATCAAGAAAAGATTGGATTACGCTGAATACGGTGGAGCACTTCTTCTTGGTGTAGATGGAACATGTTTAATTGGGCATGGTTCTTCCAATGCACATGCAGTCCGAAACGCGATCCGAGTCGTAGTAGAATGTGCCGAAAGAGATGTGAACCAGCGCATCAAAGAAGATATAGAGAAGGCAAAGTTCTAGTTAGAGCCGCTGAGATTATGGAGTCGCTAAGTATTCTCACGCAGAGACGCAAAGTCGCAGAGAATAAAGGTTTTAGGATCTATTGAGTTTCCATGGCTCCTGATAAGATTACTTACTAAAAAACCCAAAAACTCTGTGCCTCCGTGCCTCCGTGCCTCTGCGTGCCCAAATCCTCTGAGTCTCCCTTCCCTTCGCGGCTCCGTCCCAGAATCACTTGACCCCCCAGGCCCGAAAAATAGGCTAACCGCAGAATCTGGTAAGGAAAAAACCAATGATCGATTTGAAAGGCAAAAACGCCATTATAACCGGGGCTGCCCGCGGAATCGGTAAAGCAACCGCTCTTAAACTCGCGCAAGCAGGCGCAAACGTTGTCATTGCCGACTTAAACGAAGAGGCAAGTAAAGCTACTGCGGCTGAGATCGCAAAAGCTACAGGTGTAAAAGCAATCGGAGTCGCTGTAAACGTAGCGAACGCAGAATCCGCTCAAGCAGGTATCCAAGCTGTTGTGGATAATTTCGGTTCAATAGACATTCTCGTGAATAATGCCGGTATCACTAAAGATACTCTTATGCTTAGAATGAAACAAGAACAGTGGGACGCTGTAATCGCAGTAAACCTGACTGGAACTTTTAACTGTATCCAGTCTGCTATTAAATTTATGGCAAAGAATCCGAACGGTGGATCCATCATCAACCTTTCCTCCATTGCTGGAGTGAACGGAAATATCGGACAAACTAACTACTCTGCTTCCAAAGCAGGAGTAATCGGTCTAACTAAAGCTGTCGCTTTGGAAATGGCAGGTCGTAAAATCCGTTGTAATGCGATCGCTCCAGGATTTATTGCTACTGAAATGACAGATGCGATCCCTGAAAAGATCCGTACTGCTATGGTAGCTGCGATCCCTTTGAAAAGAGCAGGACAACCGGATGATATCGCGAATACTATCGCGTTCTTAGCTTCTGATATTTCCTCTTTCATTACAGGACAAGTGATCGAAGTGAACGGTGGGGGATTCCTTCCAGGAGTCCAAGCCTAATTATTCAGTTCTAAATCTGAATAAAACAGGTAAGAAAGCCCGGAATTTTCCGGGCTTTTGTTTTTTTGGAGAACTAATCAAACCTCTCCGAAAGATTCTTACAATGTTCCATTCAATTATAAATCCGAACGGCGTTCGAACGAATGATCGAGAACAGTCTCAATATCAAATATTAGAAATGTGACTTTTTGATTATTCGAATATGGAAGGGGCTGGAATTTTTGATCTATTAAGTCGATCCGATACGTGAGTTATAGAACATCTTCTTTGAAAAAATATAAAAAAGAAATTTGGATAATATTCTGTTTTTTTCCCGTTTCCAATCCGTTATCGCTTGCCAAAACATTTGAGAAAAAAATGTTTAAAAATCGGTGGATGAATTCATCCCCGATTCTAAACCTAACTAAAACTTACATACCACTTTGGTGGTACGGAGGAAACAAATGGCAGATTTCGAAAAGATTAAGTCTATTATCGTTGAGCAACTTGGAGTGGATGAGTCAGAAGTGACTCCTGAAGCACACTTCATTGATGACCTTGGTGCAGACTCTCTTGACACAGTTGAACTCGTTATGGCTCTTGAAGAAGAGTTTGGCGTTGAAATTTCCGATGAGGATGCTGAAAAGATCCAAACCGTCGGAGACGTAATTAAGTTCATCGACACTCTAAAGTCCTAATTGACTAGACCTCCGGGTTCTTACGGGAACTCGGAAGTCTTTCTTCCATTCCTTTTATCAAAATCCTTTGATAAAAAAAAAACACAATCAGAACCAAAATAAGACTGATCCTAAAACTAGAAAGGATCCTTCTCAACTTGCGTCCGAACTTGGTTTAAGATTTAATAAACCTTCTTATTTAGAAATCGCATTCATACATAGTTCTTTCCGGAACGAAAATCCAGATTACAAAGAAGACAATGAAAGACTCGAGTTTTTAGGAGATTCGGTTCTCGGACTCGTGGTCGCAAAATATTTATATAGAACAAATCCTTCCGCGAATGAAGGAGAACTTTCTAGGAAAAAAGCAACACTCGTTTCTACTGCAATGTTAAACGGGCTCAGTGAAAAATTGGGACTCACTTCTTATGTTTTATTAGGAAAAGGGGAAGGCCATGGAGGCGCTCAAAAAAAACTGGGAGCTAATCTATTCGAGTCCTTGGTTGGTGCGATTTATTTAGACCAAGGAATGGAAGCAGCAGAGAAGTTTATAATCGAACATCTTATAAATTACGTTAAAACTTCCGATAAGGTAAGAGAGGCTACGGATTATAAATCCATCCTCCAGGAAATTTGCCAAAAAAAATTCAAACTTCTGCCTTCATACAGATTGCTAAAAGAGATTGGACCGGATCATGAAAAGATCTTTTATGTTAGTGTTTCCATTAGGGACAGACATTCTGCAGAAGGTAAAGGAAAGAATAAAAAATTCGCAGAACAAGACGCAGCGAAACAATTGTTGAAGGCCTTAAAAATAAAGGTTTAATGAAATCTAATATGGAATTCTTTTTTAAAAAGAAAGGTTTAAGGGTCCGTGTGGCCGCTTTGATCCGAAATCGTAAGGGAGAGATCCTACTTCTGCAGCAGAAAAAGAAGGATGCCTATTACTGGTTATTACCAGGCGGCGGAATAGAATTTGGAGAAAGTGCAGAAGATGCGCTAAAAAGAGAACTGAAAGAAGAACTCTCTCTGGATATCACAAGTGCAAATTTTCTATTCTTGAATGAGTCTATAGATCCTAAGGGAAATCGTCATCTTCTTCAGTTAGTATTCTTAGCCACCGTCAAAAAACAGGATCCGGAAGTGAACCTGAAAGAAAAGGCGATCACAGGATTCGGCTATTTTCCTTTGGGTGCGGTTTTAGAAATGGATATAAGACCGGATATTAAGGATTTTCTTTCTTCCGGAAAATACAAACCGGCTCCCTTTATACGAAGCCAATGGGTATATGATAAATGAATCCTATCCGGGAAGTTCAGATTAGAGCATTTTCAAAAGAATATAAAGTACAAATCCACTCAGACTTTAGAGGCTTGGGAGAAACGATCAAAAGATTTTATCCTGTTTCTTCCATATTTATACTTACGGAAAGAAAACTTTCAGGATTATTTTCCAAGTTTTACGAATCAGAACTTTCCAATCTTGGAATTCCACATCACGAAATTTATATTAAAGGTGGAGAGAAGAATAAACATATTCTTCGCACTGCAGAAGTTTATAATAAGCTGATTGAGCTTGGAGCAGACCGTAAAAGTTTGATCCTTGCTTTGGGTGGAGGAGTGGTTGGAGATTTTGCCGGTTTTATCGCTTCCACGTTCCAGAGGGGAATTCGTTTTGCACAAATTCCCACAACCTTACTTGCTTCCGTTGATTCTTCTGTGGGTGGAAAAGTAGCCGTGAATGCTGATCTTGGAAAAAACATGATCGGCTCCTTCTACCAACCTGAGTTTGTATATTTACCTTTGTTCGCGTTGTCCACTTTGCCAAAAAGAGAATGGAGATGTGGAATGGCAGAGATCGTAAAACACGGTCTTTTGTCCGGAGGAGAATATCTGGAGAAGGTCCGCTCGAATGACAAATCTGTCTATGACCATACTTCTCCCGAACTTTTGGAATTGATTGTAGGTTCTATTTTATATAAGTCTAATATAGTTGCCCAAGACGAAAGAGAAACTGGCTTGAGAAAAGTCCTGAACCTGGGACATACAACCGCCCACGCGATAGAGTCTCTCACAAATTACAGAAGATATTCTCATGGGGAGGCGGTTTCCATAGGACTTTTAACTGCTATTATTCTTTCCACGGAAAAACAAGGCCTTGATCTTTCTTGGATAGAGGACTTAAAAAAAATCCTGAAAGCATATGATCTTCCATATCATGATAAAAGTAAATCCGCGCAAGTTGCGAAACATACTCTTCATGATAAGAAAAATGTGGGCAACTCGGTTCGATTTGTTCTTCTTCAGTCTCCAGGAAATCCGATTTGGGATATTCCAGTCGAGCTTGGAGAGATCGCTTCTGCTTTTAAAAAGCAGAAGAAAATGGATTAGAATTTTCTTAATGTAGGAGCTCCCACATGATTGCAAAGGCGGCCCCCACCCTGGTTTGGGTGGAGGGGAGTGGCCCGTGGGAGAGCCTTGTAAGCTTCTATCATAGAATCATTATATTTTCAATTTGTATCGGATTTGTGCCCGGAATTTTGATTCCAAGTTCGTCTTAGCGATGTTTGCACGTTGAAATTCGCCTTGCCTTGGCTTGTAGTTTCTTTAGCCTGGGTTCTCTCGTCATGGAAGAAATTCTCCGGCTTTTAAATCCGATCTCCCTTCTGAACTCTAAGGAAAGAACCATCACGGAAGAATTCGTTTTGGTCGTGTATTTTATTCTGACCTTGGTGATTGTTTATAAAACTTTCGTTTTGAGTTTCGATAGGATAAGCCCTCCTGCTGATAATTCTGTCAGATACAATCGAAGGCGAGTGACTCGGATCTTGTTTGTGGTTGTAGGAGCAGTTTCCCTTCTTCCCGTAATTTTTTCCGGACTATCTTATCTTCCTACAGTGATGGGTCTTGCTGGAGCGGGTATTGTAATCTCCTTAAAGGATATCACTTTAAATTATGTGGGCTGGCTGCTTATACATGGCAGCAACGGTTTTGAAGTAGGGGACCGGATCGAGATTGAAGGTATTAAAGGGGACGTGGTTAATATAGGGATCAATCGTTTTACTTTGATGGAGTTAAGCCCGGATCCTAAATCGGAACAATCCACGAATCGACTCGTACATCTTCCGAATCATACGATTATTCTCCATAAAGTATATGTGGTTAAGGAAAAAATGGGATTCGTATGGGACGAATTCAGGATTAAGATCCCTCATAGCGCCGATTGGGAGGCCGCTGAAAGAATTCTAAACGGGATCCTAAAAAATGGATCCATCATAGATCAACATAAGATTGATTATTCCGTCAGAGAACTTTCCAAAAACTATTTGGTCCGATTGGGTAAGACCACTCCTATCGTGTATATGAACGTGGAAGAAGGAGGAGTATTATTCTCTCTTCGTTATCTTACTCATATCAAAGAAAAGAGGAACCAAAAGGCAAGGATCTCGAGAGAAGTTTTGAAAGAATTCGGGGATTCCGGGATTCAATTATTATAGTTGTCCGGGATTTTTTAATAAAGGATATATGAAATAGGTAGTTGAACCTTGAGACAGTATCATTCATTTTCGTGGGCGACCTATTTTTCTAAAATAGTCTTATTTATTATTTTTTCCTTATGTTTCTATGCAGCGGAGATTTTTTCAGAGGAAATTTCCAGGCCAGAATATGAAAAAGCGGATCGACTGATTGAAAACCAGGATTATAAATCCGCATTAAAAATCTTACTGGAATACGAAAAGAAAAGGCCGCAGGATGATGTTCTACTTTTTAAAATCGGTTTCAGTTATTTTCGATTAGAAGAGGATCAAAAAGCTTTAACGTATTTTGAAAAAGCAATTCGATCCAATCCTAAAGAAGCGCAATATTATGATTATTATGGGGCTACTCTTTATTTTTCCGGGAAGATAGACGAAGCCGAGAAACAATTCCTAAAATGTATAGAATTGGATCCAAAGGCCCAAAAAGCTTTGAGCATGTTGGGTGCTGTCTATGCCGAAAAGAGACAACCATCCAAAGCAAAGGAATATTTTTTAAAGGCTTTGGAAATCGATCCGGATGATCTGAGGGCAAATTATAGTCTTGCTGGTCTTTACTTTAATGAAGGTGAGTTAGTAAATTCTCAGAAATATTTCGAGATCTGTTATAAGTTAGATCCTGAAAATTATGCCACTGTAAGCTATTTAATAGAAAACTTATATAAACAGGAAAAATTCGACGAAGCGGAAAAATATAAGAAACGCCTGGCACAAATCAGGAACTCTTCTAAGGACCCGCGTATCTCTAATTTGAAATATTTCCGTTTCGATACTTTTCCGATTAAAGATTATATGATCGTTGCTCAGGAAGGATTTTCTAAAACCGGAGAACTATATTACTATTATGTTTTTTCTGTATTCGATAAGAACGGAAAACATTTGAAAAATATCAATTTGGAATCGTCGACAATTCTAAAAGAGCAAGGATTCAAATATATTATCGGAATGGATAGTATTGAGGAAGGAAATGCGAGACATTCCACTTCTAATGTCGCGTATCCAGAATTACCTTCTTACTTTGAATTGAAATCCTTATTGACGGAAGTATTAGAGGGCAAAGTGAATTTTCCGTATAGTTCTTCTGTCAGCCCGAATCCAAAATCGAAATGAATTTGGAGAAGCGGGGATTCAGATAGTGTAATCCATTTTACTATCTTTAGGCCCGAGTCCATAAAATATAACTGGGGAGATTATTAACCAGATCAGGATTCAGATCCAAAATTCTCCTGCAAAAATATTATGAACTTTTAGAAAATCCTTAAATGGATTTTCGGAAACCCGAAGAAACATTAGGAATTCGAACAAATCGGTCATCAAACACCATATTAATCCGATCAAGAAAGCTTCGATTCCACTTTTAAAAGGCCATTTTTTGGAAACATAGAAGATGGGTATAGAAAGAAGAAATAAGCCTGTAAAAACAGAGATCTGGTGTGAAAGATGTTCTTCGAAAAAACCCTTATAAGCCAATTCACGTATGGCTGCATTCAATAACGCGGCTATAAGGAGAAGGAACCAGCTTAAGATATATTTGATCATGATTGTTTTTTATCACGTTAACGAACTATAAAAAGAAAAAAAACGATGCTTCGGATTGATATATATCCGTTTTCAGATTTAATCGAGAATCATCTTATTTTATAAATTTGTAAAAAGTCTACCGACTTAGCTTCTCCTCCTGGTGCTCCAGAAAGAATTACTACTATATCTCCTGTAGTCAACATTCCATCTTCCGGGAGTTTGGTTTCCATATACCGGATCATATCGAAGAAAGTTTCCATAAACGGCATAACGTATGGCTGAACTCCTCGATATAATTTCATCTTCCTTGCGGTGGCCAAATAAGGAGTAAAAGAAAGAATAGGGACCTTAGGTCTCATCTCGGAAGTGATAAGCGCAGAATATCCACTTCTTGTAAAATTAACGATCGCCTTTGCATTGATACTATGGGCGATCTCTCTCGCAGCAGAACCGAGGGCCGCTCTTTCTATTTCTAATTCGGATTTTTTTAAGTTCCAGTGGATCTCGTAGATTCGATCTAAGTTTTCCGTTTCTCTCAAGATTTTTGCCATCATCTCTGCTGATTCCACTGGATATTTTCCACTGGCGGATTCACCAGATAGCATCACAGCGTCTGTTCCATCCATGACTGCATTTGCAACATCACTTGCTTCCGCTCTTGTAGGTCTTGGATTGTCCACCATGGATTCCAACATTTGTGTGGCGGTGATCACAGGTTTTCCTGCGCGGTTTGCTTTATAGATGAGTTCCTTTTGTAAAACTGGAACTCTCTCTGTTTCCACTTCTACTCCCAAATCGCCTCTTGCGATCATGATCCCATCTGCAGCCTCTAAGATTTCGTCTATATTACGGATTGCTTCCGGCCTTTCTATTTTGGCGATGAGCCCGGTTTGGGTGCCCCTCATCATTTCTCTCGCAAGTTCTAAGTCGGAGGCTCGTCTCACAAAACTTAATGCGACGTAATCTACTCCTAAATTTAATGCAAACTTAAGATCTAATAGGTCTTTTTCGGAGAGTGCGGGTGCTGAGATAGGAGTTCCCGGCAAATTAATTCCTTTGTTGCTTTTTAGAATTCCTCCTATTATAACTTTTAAAACAGCTTCTTTGCTTGATTTGGATTCAACTTCTAGTACGAGTTTACCGTCATCTACTAATAGTTTGTCTCCCGAACGAAGATCTTCTATCATGGCAGGGTAGGTAGTGCCGACCGCCTCGGAATCCCCTAAATATTCCGCGTCGGGTAAAAGTCTGATCCTGTTTCCCTTTTCCAATTCGATTTGGGGAACCCGGAGTTTTCCGGTTCTGATTTTTGGTCCCTGCAGATCCGCCATGATGCCGAGAGGAACGCCGGATTCGGATTCACATTTTCTCAAAGTTTCAAAAACTTTTTTGTGAACTTCGTGAGTGCCGTGAGAGAAATTCATTCTCGCGATGTCCATTCCGGCTCGGAGAAGTGCGGTGATAGTATTTTCATCTGAGGAAGAAGGACCGATGGTGCAGACCATTTTGGTTTTTTTTTCCGGGCTAAACATGAATGGGAACCTCCGAAAACTTGGACGTATTTAAGAATGCTATTTCGTTCTTTACGGGGCGAAACCGAAGGGTAAGCTTGGGAAAAAAAAGGCACACCCAATTGCGCCAACTGTTAGAACGGCTCGCTCTAGTTTATCATCCGGAATACAATATGGACCTTGGTCCCCATGTATTCCCCGCACGTAAATACGCAATGATATACAATCAAGTCAAGGAAGATCCAAAACTTTCTTCTTTGCCTGCTCTCCAGCCGGCCCCGGTCGGAGAGGACGAATTAAGCCTAGTCCATACTCCAGAATTCATTTCCGATTTTATGAATTTACGATATACGGATCGGACTATGTATTCGGAACTTCCTCTCAACCAAACCATGGTCAGAAGTTTTTGCCTTGGAGTGGGCGGAACCATTCTCGCAACTGAGATGACCGAAAATTATAAATATGTGTATCATATCGGTGGAGGATTTCACCACAGTATGCCGGATCGTGCAGAAGGTTTTTGTTATCTAAATGACGCAGCGATCGCGACGAAACTTTATCTGCAAAAATATCCGGAACGAAAGGTTTTATTTATAGATCTAGACCTTCACCAAGGGAATGGAAATGCCAGAATTTTTCAAGGGGACCGTTCGGTTTGGACTTTTTCCATGCACCAAGAAGAATTATATCCTAAAAAAGAGAAGTCCAATCTGGATATACCTTTAGATCACGGGACCAATGACAAAACGTATCTTGCTCGTCTAGACGAAGGATTGGAGAATATCCGAAAAGAATTCAAACCGGATATAATCTATTATTTCGCAGGTGCGGATCCTTTTGAAGATGATTCTTTGGGCGATCTAAAGCTTACTTTCGATGGATTGAAGGCAAGGGATAAGATGGTAAAAGCGTTCGCGGATTCTTTAGATATTCCTGTAGTAGTTATGCCTGCAGGTGGTTATGCAAGAAATTTCCAAGATACAGTTCGTATCCATTTTAATACGATCAGGGTCTTTGCTTCTTTAATTTAATTACATGAGTATATTTTCCGGTTCAGATAAATCTACATCGGGTCAGAGTTATATCGATCCAGAGGCATTGGGCCTTATCGACGTTAACAGGGAATTTAAGACACATTTAGGGATCGAAGATACTCTATTCAATCGATTCTCCGCTAAAGAAGTTCATGAACTTTTGGAACAATCCGGAATGTTCGAAATGTTAGAGTTCAGAGGATTTCAAAAAACTACATTAGAGATCCATGGAATTTCAGAAGTAGATAATCGTATTTATATCAAGACCGAAGAGAACGAAATTTTAGTCCATATGCGCTTGAAGTTCTCTGACTTTCTGTTCAAAAAGATAAATGAATCTTTTCCTATGATCTACATCGATTGGTTATTAAGTCAAAACGTAAGGCTTGGAAAATTGGGAGAAAAGAAAAAATTATTCGAAGGGCAAGAATATCCAGGCCTGAACATTATGAACGAGATCACTTCTTTTATCCGTTTACTTTCCGGAAAAATCGGGGCAGCGGGAGCTTTTAATATTCCTGAATATTTTCACGATGCAGTTCTATTTCACAAAAATTTCAGATATTTATCTCCTGAAAAAGAGGGGGAATTTAGGGCATTACTCAGATGTTTTAAAAAAGAGAATCTGAGATCTCTCTCCGGCGCCATTCATTCCGGAAAAATTTTAGATAACCAGACCTCTGCAGTATACTCTTGGAGTTACGGAGAAATGGTGTCCGCGACCAATCCGTTTCTCGAAAAATCCTTGTTCGACGAACAGTATGATTCTATGGTTGCCAGAATTTCCGAGACCCGGGAATTTTCTAGGATCGATTAGATGTCATCAATTACGATTAAACCTGAAATTCTGATCATAGACGACGATCGGGACGTAGGGGAAGCTCTCGAAATTCTTCTCTCCAAATTAGGTTACAATTCTACTTTTTTCGATTCAGTGGAGAAGGGTAAGGAATATTTCGAAAAAGAATCCAACCCAATCGTCTTTTTGGACATCCACATGCCAAAAACAAGTGGGTTGGACGTCCTGCCTTATTTCAAAAATTTGAATCCTGCCACTCAAGTCATCATGATGACCGGAGAAAGAGATATCAATAATGTTGTGACATCTCTTACTCATAAGGCTTCCGATTTTCTATTAAAACCATTCTCTCTTCAAACAGTCCGTATTGCGGTGCAAAGAGCATTGGATTATTATACTTTGTTAAAGGAGAAGGAGGCGAGGGATGAAAACATCCTTCGAGATCTTAGACTTGCTTCCAAGATCCAAAAAAAGATACTTTCTGTTCCCGTAATTTCTCCGTTAGAAGTGGTAGTGGACAATACTCCAGCTTCTTTCGTAAGCGGTGACTTTTATGTTCTTTCTAAAATTGATAACAAGGTGATGGTCCTCTTGGGAGATATCGAGGACCATGGAGTAACATCCGGACTTATAGGACTTCTAATGACGAGCATCGCAAGAGAAGCATATAAGGAAAACCAGGACCCTTCTCATGTTCTAAAAAGAATGAACCTGGAACTTGCCCAAGAGATAGGAACTCATAGCTTAACTGCGGCAGTCGCTGTAATTGATCTTGGAAAAAAGACAATTCAATATGCGAGGGGAGGTCATCCTTTTCCTGTTCTATATCAGGCTGTCGGACAAAAACTTCTGAACGAAAAGTCAGGACAGTTACTTGGGATTATGGATGCTCTAGAATTTGAATCGCATGAAATCCCTTATGAATCTGGCGATGTTTTATTCTTATACAGTGATGGGCTATTAAACAGTCTTTCTAGCCCTTTATTCAAAGAGTTAGAAGATGTTCGCAAAAAAGGATTAGGGGTAGAAGATTACCAAGAAGCGATCCGAACCTTTAGTAAGGTCAGTTTGCCTACTAGAGAATTCAGGGACGATTCCAGTTATCTACTTCTGAGGCTCTAATTTCTTTTCGGATCGATCCGGTTTAGCTCCCGGGAACGTTCCTTTCCGAATATTAAAAAATACTAATTCGGGTAAGGAGAAGAATGCGGACTGCATTCCATTTTGTAATCTTTTGCCTTTATCGAATGGGCTAGTGAATATCCCGACTGCAAGATTTCCGATCCCCCAGCCCAAATTTACTAATCCATAAATTGGTCTGAGCAAGAACACATCATCTGTAAAAAATACGAATGTGTGATCGTCTGGATTGGACTTGTAAATACTGGAACTGAAAACATTGGATTCTTTTAAGTAGGTTTTCCATTTGGGATTTGATTCGTATAATTTTTCGAGAACGGATTTTCTATGAGAAAGTTCTAAAGTTTCCTCTTTTAATTTCCATTTTTCGGAAATGGAATCATAAGCAATAAAAGGAATAAATGTTAGAGAAGAATGAGGATCTATTCTTTTTCCTAGAACATTCTCATATTCCTTTTCGTTTAAGATCATCTCGATGGAATCGAAAATTTCAGAAGTGCAGTTTTTTGTGATCAATTTAAAAGTGTAAAAACGTTTTAGATTCTCATAATATATCTCTTCTTTTTTTTCGGAGCGATGTAAGTATGTTAAGATCTTCTCAGGCTCAGGAGTAGGGAAAGAAAATACAAAATTTCCGGAAAGGTCTGGGGAGAGTCTGTCAAAAGTATTTCGAATAGAGATGCCTCTGCTTAATCCTGTTCTCAATTCCCAATCCCTATTTTCCAGATCTTCCCAGGTAAGATAATTTTCTTCCGTGAGGTTTTCTGATCTTAATCTTTCTTCTCTAAAAGTTTTGGAAGCTTCTAATAATAGATCTGAACTTGCTTCCACGGTCTTTTTATCTTTGGACCATGTGGTAGGGGTTATCTGTGAAACAGACTCCGGAAAGGTGACTAAAAAGAAAAGTTTACCTTCTTCTATACTCTTATCTAAAACCAGAAATCTTGCCAGATTTACTAAAACACTATGGCCCCAGTTTGAGTTTTGATCTTTGATTAAATCGATAATGGAAAGTTTTAGCGGGTCGCGCAATGAAATGAGTTTTGTTTTTTCTTCTTCGCTTAATGGTTTACCTGAAGTAAGAAAGATTGTTTCAGGATCTAATGAATATCCTAAATCCAGGATTTCTAAAACCGAGAGTTTTTCTAGTCTGGGTAAAAACCAGGAAGAAATTCCTTCTTTATAAAATGGATAAATCCCATTTTGAACGGTAGGAGCTTCCGAGTATAATGTAAATTTTTCTTCGTCAAGGGAGGCGTTTAATTCCCTTTTGATCTGGGTTCGGAGCTTCCCAAGCCAGCCTTTTCCTAAGTTTAAATTTAATTCTTCCCTTAAAGCAGAACTAGATCCGGCTCCTTCTTCTTTTTTAAAATAGCCGAACGTCCTAATTCTGATATTTTTTTCTGGGTTTTGGAGTTCTTTTAGGAATTGTACATCCGCTCTTATAGATTCTAAATTTTTAATATGTTTGAATTGTATTAAGGCAAGCTTTTCGAAACCTGTTCTGATTTTATCCAGATCCTTTTCTGAAATTGCTATTCGTGCGATCTTGCTTGTTCGATTGGAATAAGTATTATAAGAGTAGGAAAATCTCTCGTAAGATTCTCTAACTACTCTAAATATTTCATCCGGATAATATTGGAAATGGATGACAGTATCATCGAACCTAAGCGCGGAATGTCCTCCACTGGATTGCCCTGTATTTGCATCCACATAGATGAAATCGAGATATAGATCTTCCGAATGAAGAGTGGTAAAGGGAAAAAGTAAAAAAAGAAGAAAGAAGCGACTCTTGTCAAAGAGCCGCTTATATATACTCGACCTCAAATTAGAGGGAAAGATAGCCTCTTTCCAGAGCCTTTGCAATTTCAGGTTTGAAATTTACGTTTGCCGCAAAACTTTTAAAACCTTCTTCGCTTACTCCTGCTTTTTTAAGTCCTCTTCCGATAGAAACATAAGTGCTTTCTGAATTTTTCCAGTTGGTCACTCCATTTTTAGAAGCGAGTTCTGCCAGATCAGATTCAAATTCGGAAGAACGAGTGGATCCAGTTTGTAGATAGAAAGCGGTTAGGTTTTCTACGTCTCTTTTATATCCTTTCTTTTCTGCGGCTTCGTCTTTGGAAGAAGAGGAAACGGAAGATACTACGGAAACCACTGCATTGGAAATACTTTGTAATGAATCCGAAGATTTAGAAAGTGAATTTGATATAGAATCTATAAAACAATTTTGAGAGAGTAAGATCCCGAATATAACTAGACCAGTTCCCAGAATTTTGTGAAAAAATTTCATTTATGTACCTCGTTTTGAATCTTCCTACTTTTGGAAGAAAGTTTCTGACACGTTCGCGCCTATTCTCTTCCTGAATTCAGTAAGAGTCAACTTTGTTTTCCGGAATGTAGGACCACCGTGGACCAAGGTTCCAATTCAATTTTCAGAATTTTTTTCCGGGAATCTATCTCTAAAGATTCAGGTCTTTTTCCAGTCCAATAATCTATGGAATTCTTTTTGTCCCAAGGGAAGGATAAGGAAAGAGAGATCTCTTTTTTCTCGTCGCTTGGATTCCAAATTCCTAGATAACCGGAAGGATTGTAGAGAGCACTCGGGAAAAACTCTGTTCCAAGTCCTACCGGAAGAGGTGTTTTGCTTCTACACTTGGATTGAAGTGTTAAACTTTTTTGTAATAATTCAAGTCGATCTTCATTTACTAGAGAAAGATCGTCGGAAACAAATAACATTCCTCCGGAAACAGACATGATACTTGCCATGATCTTCGTTTGGCCTTCAGTCATGCTGTTTTTCTTTTTACGAACTAAGAGACAATCCGGATCATTGAGCCAAAGTGTTCTATGCATGGATGCTCTAGTGATATCGTTTATCAAAGCTCTTTCTGTGCAGAGTCCATTCCTGTCTTTTACTAAGATCCTGGATTTTTCTCTGTACCAGAATGGGGCCACATCGCAGGAAATTCTCATTGCGTCAAATAATCCGATGGAGGGAAGCATAGGAGCCCCACAACCTAAGATAAATATATCCTTTCCGACTACTTTCCGGATGAACTTAATTGCTTCCACATAACGAGTATGAGGTGATAGATTTCTATCATACGTCCAGCCTGGCAGTAATGCTGAATACAAGAAGTCCAGTTTTAGATATTTGTATCCGTATTCTTTTACAATAGTTCTAAACACTGTGGCTAAAAATTCTTTTGCAGCAGGGTGGGTCACATCCAAACAATAAGTATAATCCATTCCCCAATTTGGATTCCAAAGCGCAGGTACCGGATTTCCATCCCTGTCTTTTAAAACGGCTTCTGGGAATTTTTGGAAAAATTTCGATTTTTTGCGAACTAAGAATGGAGCAAGCCAAATCCCAGGGAGTAATTTTTCGGAACGGATCGCCTCTGCAAGTAATCCCATCCCTCCTGGAAAACGATCATTGGTTTCTAACCAGTCTCCAATTTCAGCTTGGTAACCATCATCTATTTGAAAAACTTTTAGGCCTAAATTTTTGGATCTAAGTTCCTTCAAGTTTTGTAAAATGATCTTCTCTGAAATTTTGGTATAATAATGATACCAGGAACACCAGCCTGTAGGCACTTGAGTTTCTGGAAGTTTTACTTTTAGATTTTTTGCAAGTTCTGCAAAATAATTTTTGATAAAGATCGCTTCGTCACCTGCAAATTTCGAAACTCTGATCTGAGTGAGTGGAAGCTTATTTCCTTTAAAATCTTCGAATCGGAAAAAATCATATACTACTCGAATGTCTCCGCTGAAAAAATTCTCAGAGTTCTTTTTGGATGAAGTGGAAGTAAGGATCTTGAATTTTACTCCTTCCTCTCCTTTGGAAACTGCTCCTGCAAAATATTTGGAGTCATCGTTTTTAGGCAAAAGGATAACGTATGCTTCCGATATCCAGTTACCTTCTTCTCCCTCATGTTCGGAATAGATATTTTCTTGGGAGAATTGTAAAAATCCTAATTTGGGGGAAATATCCGCCTCTTCTAAATTTTCGGAAGCGGAAAGACTCCAGGACTGGTATCCATGTCTGAAAATCCTGCCTTCTTTGATCCCATGAGAAGGAAGTTCCCATTCCAAGGTCAAAAGTTCCAAACCTGCGGGCGGTCTTCTTTCCGCTATCCATTCTAAAACGGGAGCATATGTGGATTTGCCCGCTGATTTGACTAATTTAAAGGAAAACTTATAATTCCCGCAATCGCTCTTGGTCTCGGCTCTGCCTGCCGGGAATTCAAACTGAGACTTTTGTTCTTCTTCATAGATACGGGTTCGCAAAACTGCTTTCATTCTAGGACGATGGTTTACTGATTCGAAAGATAGAAAAGGAAAAAAACCGCCGGCCAGGCCGGACTTTTCTTGCGGACCTGAGATCCTATTCGATTATTTTGGCTTTATGGCATCTTACCGCGCGAACAATAAACCGGATCTGTTTCCAGGAGATCTTTCCGAAGAGCGATTCAAAGAATATTTAGAAGACGATCATCTGGCAGTCGATTGCGAAATGATGGGTTTAAATCCAAGAAGAGATCGTCTTTGCGTGGTCCAAATCTGTGATTCTAAAAATAGGGTGAGCGTGGTGCAAATTCTTCCCAACCAAACAGAAGCTCCTCTACTCAAAAAATTATTCGAAAATCCTGATATTATCAAAGTATTTCATTTTGCTCGTATGGATACATTATTCTTAAGATACAGACTTGGGATTTTGACCAAGGGAGTTTTCTGTACTAAGATAGGATCTAAACTTGCCCGCACTTATACAGACAGACATGGTCTGAAAGATATTATCAGAGAATTTTTCGACGAGACCTTGGATAAAAAAAATCAGTCTTCCGATTGGGGTGCTCAAACTTTAACTAAGGATCAGATTGAATATGCATCAGGAGATGTTTTGTTCCTGATTTCTCTCTCCCAAAAACTAACTCAGATATTGATTCGAGAAGGGAGATATGAACTGGCTCAAGAAGCTTTCCAATGTCTTCCAGTATTCAATCAAATCGATTGGCTCCAAATGGAGAATTTATTCGAACATTGAAAAAGAAAATTTCCAAAACCTTTCTTTGCCAATCCTGCGGACAGGAATTTACCCGTTGGGCTGGTAAATGTGAATCCTGCGGAAAATGGAATACGATTGTAGAAGAATCGGGAGGGGATCGTTTTTCCTCTTCTCCCAGTTATAAAAAATCCGCAGTCTATAAGGAACCAGTTCCAATAGATTCTATTCCGTCGGATGATACAAAACGTATCAGTTCAGGTCTTTCTGAATTGGATTTAGTATTAGGTGGGGGGCTTGTTCCAGGAAGTTTAATTTTAGTAGGTGGAGAACCTGGAGTAGGTAAGTCCACTCTCATCTTAGAGATTAGCAGGAGTATGATCTCTCAAGGTAGAAAAATTTTATATATATCTGGTGAGGAATCTGCAGCTCAAGTTGGACTCAGAGCAGCACGGATGAATGTTCTATCAGCGAACCTTCTTCTTTCCTCCGAAACATACGCGGAGAATATTTCCGCAATGGTCGAGGATGTTGCTCCCGATCTAGTATTTGTAGATTCTATCCAAACTCTTACAAGAGAAGCACTTCCAAACCAAGCAGGAACAGTTACACAACTCAGAGAATGTACTCAGGTGCTTTTAGAAACTGCAAAGCGCACTGGTATCCCAATCGTTATGACTGGTCATATTACTAAGGACGGAGCAATCGCGGGTCCTAAGGTATTAGAACATTTAGTTGATACGGTATTGTACTTCGAAGGAGATAAACTGAATTATTTCAGACTTCTTCGTGCCGTAAAAAACAGATTCGGCGCGGTAGGGGACCTTGCTGTTTTCGAAATGTTGGAATCCGGATTAAAAGAAGTAAAAGACAGACAAAGAGTATTCATCAGTTCTCTTACAGAAGGAAAAAGTGGCTCCGTCATCAGTTCAGTTGTAGAAGGAAGCCGCGCATTAAGTGTAGAAGTCCAGGCCTTGGTGAGCAGGACCAATTATTCCCAAGCAAGAAGAATGGCAGAAGGTCCAGACACTCGAAGATTGATCTTACTTGCAGCAGTGATCGAAAAATACCTAGGACATACATTATCAGAATGTGATATATTCGGAAACCTGGCGGGAGGACTGCAGGTGGATGAACCAGCACTCGACCTTGCTATCTGCGCTTCTATACTTTCCAGTTATACGGAAAGACCTGTTCAATCCGGTTTTGCAGTGATTGGAGAAGTAGGATTATCGGGAGAAGTCCGGTCCGTTGGACAAGTTTCCCTTCGATTAAAAGAATTGAAAGGTGTAGGAATCGAAACAGTATTTCTTCCTAAAGGAAATTTGGCAGAGCTCGAAAAAATCCCAGGAATGGAAATTGTAGGGATTAGTGCTCTCCGAGAATTAGAAGGTCTGTTTAAGTGAGACCCGTCCCTTCTGTATTTTTGTTCCCCTGTGTCCAATATATTATAAAATCATTATATACTATTGTCCTGTTCTTTCTTTGCGTGTTTTCTGCTCCGATATTTTCCCAAGAATTGGATCCACTCCTTCGCCAACCTTGGTTTCCGGATCAGGAAAAAAAAGAAGAGCTTCTATTTAACAGACTTCAAACTGCATTTAGATTAAGCGCACATTATGTTTGGAAAACTGACTCAAGATCCCGCAATTATCGTTTTTACAAAGACGGAAAAGTTGAAATGATCCTGGATCGGAATTATAAAGAAGTATTTCCGAACAGACAAGAATTAGATCTGCATTATAGCGAAGCCGAAAGTTTACAAAAACATGCAAATCCCTATTCTGCAATTCGTTTGCTTAGGGGATCCATGTACTGTTATCGATTGAGATACGGAAAATTAGTCCCAGAAGGTTATGAAAAAACAGCAAAACTTCTCGGAAAATTTTTAGACCAATACTCTCATAAGGAAAAAGAATTACAAAGGCTTACAGATCCATTCGGTTGTTGGACGCCTGAAGTTTTAAAGATCAGAAGTTCCGACTTTGCATATTCATTCGATCTTCCGCCCGATCTTACATATTTATTTCCGGACGAAGACAGGGAGTTTTCCGGAGAGGACTCGGATTATCTTTGGCAAGTGCATAGATTCTATCAAAACTTTCCAGTGGAAGGCGGACCTTCTAATTGGGAAAAAGAATATAGAAAAAATAGTGAAGGAATCTTATTCTTTCGACCGGATCGTATTGTGTTCACCGTAGGAACCACTCTTCACTTTCATCCTTCTATCTTTAATGCACAAAACTATTATTTAATTTGGGATTCGCTTAGAGGAATTAATTCCAGGACAATGAGAGAGTGGAATTATCTTCGCAAAAGAGAAGGGGATCTATATAGAACGAGTTTCGATTTTGTGGGAGAAGATGGTCGCAAGAGCCAGATCATCGTTTTGGAAAAATTTTATTTAAGAGGGACCAGAGGAATATTATTCTCTTTGGCCTACCCTAGCAAATTAGAGGCCCTTGGCGCCAAAATCTGGAGTGGATTTTCTTCCTCTGTCGTCGTAGAATAGAGGAGATGTTTGCCTTAGTTAAAAACTGGGAAAACCAAAAACCTAAAAAACCGGAACCACCTTGGAGATTACTCGGTTTAGGTCTTCTGTTCGTAAATGGAATGGCTGCACTGTTCCTGCCAATCGGTCTTTTTGGGACCTTGATTTCAACGATAGCCTGCCTCGGTTTTTTATTTCTTCCGATGTTCTTTATGACCTTAAGGCTGACCAAGTTTTACGGAAATAGTATATTCTTCGCTTTATTCCTGGGATTTATCTCGGCGCCTGTTTCTTCTCTGTATTTAAGCCATGCATTTGGCTTCTTCCTCGGCCTAAAATCTCCGGAGCAAACCATCTTCCAAAAAGAGAGCGGACCTTCTAATTCTCATATCTATAGATTCACAGATTCTAAGTTTTTATACAAATACCAGGTCACAAAAACCACTCCAGGTTCTATTAAGAAAACATTGTATTTCCATGTGGCACCCTGGGTTTCTTCGGATTGGAAAGAAGGCGACGAGGTCCTAACCTGGGCGGTCTGCCCGCAATTCTCCGAAAAAGTATGTGATTGGGATAAGCAGAACTCCAGAGTAGGGCAGTCTCTGGCTCATTCTAATATCGCAGGTCTGAGCTCATATTATGCGGAAGCTGTACAGGAAGCCTGTAAAAAGTTTGGCTTCGATCTTCCCAAAAGTCCACGTATTCTTCTGCCGATCTCCAATCCGGAAGAAGTTTTGTTCAATATGGGAGTCCTGGGACTTGCTAGCCTTCTCGCCTTAAACTATATTTGGATCATTGGTATCCTTGTTTGGAATAAAAGACGCGGAGTTTGAAAGGCACGCAGAGACGCCAAGACGCAGAGAGAATGTTGAGTTTGTAGGAATTCCTATTATCCCAATTCTCCGCGACTCCGTGCCTCTGCGTGAGAAAAAGGGAGCTGAGGATGGTTATGTCTCATAAAGCCCGCGGAGGCGCGGGCCGCTCTTCGGTCTTCGAATGGGTTTTTTCGATTTTTTCTTCAAGATTGCAAAAAACTTTTTACTTGGCTAATTTTGGAACTTAGGCTACCGATATTTATACACAGAGACGGGAAGGAGAAATCTATTTGGACCCCGAAATCCTAACGGAGAAGGTCGCCACCCAGAACAAAAAGTTTCTGGTAGATCTAAAACGGAATGAGAACGGATACTACTTAAAAGTTTCCGAATGGTCCAATAGCAAAAAATCTTCCATATTCATTCCGGCAGAAGGTGTCGGAAAGATGATCGAGGTATTACGTAAATTCCAAGACCTGATTCAGGATGGAGATATTACGGACATCCCTCCCTCTCAGAATTAGATTGGATTGCACTAAATCTTTAGGAGATGTTCTCATGGGGAAAAAGACGTACTTATTAGCTAGCGTTCTCTTTTTCTTGGCGATTACCGGAACTTCCGGTCAGCAGCCAGCGGGAGGGAACCAAGGCGGTGGTCAAGGCGGCCAAGCACCGGATCCCCTCGAGAAAATTATACTCGAAAACTTCGAAGAGTCCGAAGACTGGAGAGCTAAGTCTACTACTCCCCTGGGAGAGACTAAAACTCTTAAGATGGTTCAAAGAGGTCTTATCCGTGACGTGTTCGACGAGAATACTGTTCCGGACAATGGTGGAGACCAATTAGAAAAGAACCATATCCTTGGAATCAAAACTTTTTATAACGATAGAGGATTCGATCGTGTAGAAGTTTTCCCTCCTCACGAATATATCGTAAAGGGAAAAGCTCGCCAGATCTCCATTTGGGCTCTGGGAAGAAAATTCCGTCATACTCTATTCGTTAAACTGAGAGACTATAGAGGAAAAACCCATAATATTAGAATGGGTCGCTTGGATTATTTCGGTTGGAGAAAGTTAACTGCAACTGTTCCAGGATTCGTTCCTCAAAGTACTAGATTTGCATTATTGGATAAGAACTTAAGATTCGTTTCCATCTTTGTGACCTCTGATGTTCATGAAGTGGGCGGAAGCTTCTACTTTTATGTAGATGATTTAGAAGTTCGTGCCGATAAATCTGATACGAAGTATCCTGGTTCTGAAATTAAGGACAATTGGTGATCTTCCGGTAGGACACGTATGAAAAACCTCAGCAAAAAAACTAAAATCACCGCGGCAGTAGTAGTAGGTATTTCTTCCATCCTTCTTCTCGGGACCGTAAGCGCGCAATTTATCAAAAAGAAAAAAGGCGGGATCGAATCTCCTACCGGTATCGACGTAAGTGGAATGGAGTTACGCTCCATCACAGTAGAATCTTGGGATAATCCTCCAGGTTCTGCTCCTTACGGTTGGGAAGTTGCTACTGATAAGGATACTCTTGTTCCTCAAGGACAGCAGTCTCAATATCAGCCAACAGCTTCTAATGCACAAGCATTGAGAGAAGTTAAACTTCTTCCTGGAAAACCTGGAGACATCAAGAACGTAGATGCTGGAACTGGAAAAGTTTTAGGAGTGAAGTTTGCATTCACTTTCCCAGGAGATAACACAGTAAGCATCCGTCCTCCTCGCACACCTGAATACGAGATCACTCGTAAAATGGCATACTTAGACGCGAACAACAAAAGAAAAGAATTCAAGATCTATGGTGTTGAATTCCCAGGGATCGTAAAAGCGGTTTCCGTTTGGGTTTGTGGCCGTGGTAACGAGTATAACCTGGAAGGTTGGTTAGAAGATTGGAAAGGTGATTCTCATATCTTCCAATTCGGAGATCTGGACTTTATCGGTTGGAGACCTCTTACCTTTGAAATTCCTCCGGGAGTTCCTCAGGACGTAAACTCTTTCCCACAGGTGAAGACACTTGTATTTAAACAATTTAAAATTCGCTCTCGTAACGATACAAGCGGAGAAACTGTTTATCTATTCTTTGATGAACTAAGAGTTCTTTCCGACGTATTCGAGGTTCACTTCGACGGAGCTTCTATCGACTTCGATGCGGATGATTGCCGCTCTAAACGTAAGTTGGATAAGATGTTGAAAGTGAAAGCTGAGAAAGAATGTGAAGGTGGTGGAAACGGCAAGTAAGCCTTTCCCACAATCCAACTCTAACAAAACGCGGGAACTCTCCCGCGTTTTTTGTTTGGAGACGCAGAGTTTGAAAGAGTCGTAGTGTTTAAGGCACGTAGAGGCACGTAGAGGCACAGAGCCACGGAGTATTGAGACAATAGAAAGTTCCTACAATTTTAAAAGTCTCTGCGTCTTAGCGTCTCTGCGTGAGAAATACCTCTGAGCTTTCACGTTATATCCCATTTGTTAGATCTCGTGTCGGGACTTTATGAAAGGGCCTGTTAGATAGTTTTTACGCTATGCAATAGTTTATCTGTGTTTTTTTGAAGACAGTTAGCTGAAATTTAATTTTTTTGACCGCATATTGCAAATTTTGACTAATTTGTATATGAAGATAAAAATGCGAAATTCTAATATTTACACTTTAGTCAGGATATGTTTATATCTAGTACTATTCCCTGCATTCTTTCATTTCGCTAACTGTAGCATTAATCCGGATTTAAATTTAGAATCTCATGGTGTGGCTAAGAGTCGTTTTGAAAAAGCTTTAATCTCTTTGTACGGTTCTCATGTAGCTTCATTGCGGCCTTCTTTGTTCGAATTGCAGGCATTAGGCGATCTGGAAAAATCTTTAGTAGAATCAGGCTGGAATAATCCGGAAAATATACAAAAATCGGTCGATGCTCTTTCTCAAACTTTTATCTATGAGGGACTTTCAGCAGGTGAAATGCAGGCAGACATGGACGCTTGGGACCAAGGGACTTTAGTTTGGCCAAAACCGGTTTCCGAGCAAAAATTACAAGAGTTACGAAATATTCGGATAACTCAAATGCGTTCTTATTATAATGAAAGATTAATGGAAATTCCAAATTTAGAAGCAAGTGAAAGGCAAGCCTTGAAGTTAAATGTTTCCGCCGGGATTTATATGAATAGTTATATGATCGAAGCCAATTGGAGTAACTGCCAGATGGATTTGCAATTCCAAAAGGAAAATGTGAACTGGTTGACTCGAATTCGAGAAGAGATTATAAATGAACAGCTTCGTAATGGTGAAAGATTATGAAACCGAATCTATTTTTCCTTTTCTCCTCTTTATTCATTTTTCTTCTTAATTGTGACGTTTTAAAGAAAGATAAAAATGATAATTTGCTAATAAACCTACTCGTTATGTATAATGACGGTGTATTCAATCCTCGGGAAAATTTCTGCAGAAATGTCAATAATACCATTCCTAATGGGCAAGTAGTGAATGTAAGCGTTGGGCAAGGTGTCAAAAAGATACCCGGCGCAAACGGAACAGATTTGGAAATTGTAATTCAGGATAGTAGCGGATGTAAAGTTCGTTTCGAGTTATACTATTGTGATGTTTTTAATAATACATTATACTTATTTGATGCACCACCTGATCCGGGAACCTGTGCTAATAACGATTTTAGCTATATAGAAGGTCCTTCCGGTAATCAGCTCAATTGTTCTATTAATCGCTCTAACTATTATAAATATGCGATACAAACATATTCAGTCGACTCTACTGGAACAATTCCTACTGCATGCAATTACACGATTAAGGTAACAGATTTTTAAATGAAACGTGTAATCTTGTGTGTTCTTTTTTTGCTGGTTGTTTCAAATTCCTCGGCTGAGGTCTTTTATGAGGGTAATGGTCACCAGATGGATTGTGACACTACTTTGGATTTCCCAGGGCAGGTCCCTATTGCGTATTTACAATATGATTCTAATACTTTGATCACCATGTATGGTGATAGTCGATCCGACTTTGCGGATGCTCCTCCTTATAATTATACAAATATGAATGCATTGGTTGGAACCGATACTACTACATGGAACGTGCAAAACTTTGGGGTGGCGGGATGGACCACGACGGATCTGCTCGGTCATTTACTCAATTGTTTAAAAGTGGATCCTGATACACAGACGCATAATCCAATTAATCCAAATTATATTACTGCGACAAAAGTTGCCTTTGAGATAGGCGGAAATGACATGTTTCATGTTGCCCCTTTTGTCTATGTATATCCTTGGTCTATGCCGACCGCAATCTTGGTCGCAAAAGATAATATCGAGAGGATCATTAGTGTGTTTCAAAGAAGAAATAAAAAAATTCTTCTTATCGGAAATTATCCGGCTGGAGGAATTGTTAGTGTAGGGCACGATTTTGTGGACCCTTTGAAAAGCGGTTTATTAAGTATTGGTTTTGCGACAAGCGTTGGAATGGGCGGTTTAGAAGGTTATTACCCTGAGATTTCCAGTCGAAGGCAAATCGAATACTTACGAGTTTGGGACATCATGGCCTTATATCCTGGAGCGCCAGTGCCAAGGCCAGATTATACCGCTCTAGATTTAATTCATCCAACTCCCGCAGGGTTTCAAGCTTGGGGAGCTTCCATTGGAGAGAAATATAGAAGCTTGGGCTGGAACATTCCGAATACTCCTCCGGAAGCTCCTGCTCCTGGTATCGATGATAATGGTTCTGGCGGGACAGTGGGTGAACCACCAGCTTCTCCGTCGCCAATCGATTTGCTTTTGCTTTGTTTTCTTTTTGGTTTTTGCCAGTTATAATTGGCAAAAATCTTTTGTTTTATGGATCAAAATAGTTTTGAGCAGAAATACAGAGAGAAAGCGGAGAAATTCTAAACGTACTCAACTAAATCTCTCGGGTGATATATTTGAAACATCGCGACTTTCTTAAAATTCATTGGGTCGCAACTTATGAAAATCACTCCTTTTTCTGCCGATTTTATCCCTAAGTAATGGTCTAAAGCCTCTTGTAGAGTCCTCTTCCCAAATTCTAGTTTACGGATAAGCCTAAGCTGCTATAATTGATCTGAAAGGGCTCTTAAGAGACAAAAAAACCGCCCATCCGAACCTATTTTTGAATGCCGACCCCGTCGGCGGAGTAATTCCTATGTCTAACGAAACTGCGACAACCGCGGAAACTAAGCCTGCCAGCGAACTGGACAAGCTGACTTCTCTTTTTAACGAGGAGATTTATGTACGCTCGGACGCAAATTCCATTCCAGCATCTAAATTTAAAATTTACGACGATCTTATAGAATCCTTTCAATCATCCGGACTTATAGATTCAGCTAAAACCAAATTAGAAGAACATCTTGCTGATCATCCTGAAAGTATTTCTGCAAGATATATGCTTGGATTACTTGGACTACAAAAGGGAAGTATAGACGCTGCGTCTTACTTCAAGACTCTACTGGATTCTTTCAAACAAGCCAGCAAATGGGTCATCATTGAACATATCACTGATAATATTTTAAAATTCGGAGAGGATCGTTACGCTCTTCGTTTCAAAGCAGAAGCTCTTGAAAAACTAAAAAAGAATAAAGAGCTGAAGCCTATACTGGAAAAACTTGCAAAACAAGATCGCAAGAATCCAGAGATTGCTAAAAAATACGCATTAGCAATTCTTGATGAAAACAAAGAGAAAGCGGTCGCGTATCTGAAACAAGCGATCGAAACTTTTGCAAAAACAAAAGATTATCTACAATTTGAAGAGATCTGGCCGATTTTTGTAGCCAATAGTTATGACGATATCCAGTTCGTAGAAAAGGTAGAGCGTATCCTTTTAGGTCATCGTGAGAAGACTCGTCTTGCCGGTTATCTTTATCCGTTAGTTGATCCATTCAAGATCACTGAAGATTGGGATAGAGTGATCTATCTTCTGAAAAAAATCTTGGATCATGAGCCTGTTTCCAACAAAGCAAGAAACGAACTGATCAGAGTTTATAAACTGAAATATGCCAACCATAGCTTGTTGGAAGATTTCTTAAAAATGTCCGAGTTAGGAAATAACAGAAAACCTGTTAAAGTTTGTATTTCTAACTTTGAAAGAAACATCGTATTCGACACTGGTAACTATGTTCTTCACAGAAACTGGGGAGTAGGTAAGATAGTTTCTATTTCGCCTAACGGAGATTCTATCTTTGTAGACTTCAAAGATAAGAAGAATCATAAACTTTCCATCCAAATGGCGATCACCAGCTTGAAACCTCTGAAAGGAGATCATATCTGGGTAAGATTCTATGAGGACAAAGCTTCCGTTGTTTCTTTATTTGAGAATGATGTTCCTGGCTTCTTTAAAGAATTATTAACTTCTTTCGAAAACCATATGTTGGTTGCAGAAATGAAGGCAGAGATCGCTGGAAAATTTATACCTGTAGTTGATTGGTCTAAATGGTGGAATAAAGCTAAAAATGTTATCAAAAAAGAAGATAACCTTGGCTTTAACCCGAAGAAAAAAGACGAACTATGGTATAGAGAAAAGCCGATCACTTACGCGGAAGAATTGACCGAAAAATTCAACGCGAATGCTGATCCTGCTAAACGTTTAGACATCGCTATCGAAGCTCTTCGAAACAAAGAAGAAGCTGAATCGGCGATTGATACTTTCGCTCATCATTATTTTGAAGAAGAGCAAACTCACGATTCATTCCGCAAGATCGTTGCATATTTGTATTTGGATGAAGTCGCTTCGACCATGGAAGGAGAGGACGGAAGTCCTTACGATTTCCAAAGATACCAAAAATTGGATGATGTTTCTAAGATTGTTAAGTCTCTCAAAAGAGAAGAGGTCCTGGAATATTCTTCTAAGATCAGCAACTTGGATATCAAAAAGTCTTTCGTAGACTTAGTGAAAAAATCGCATTCTGATTGGGTCAATATCCTTGTTGGACTTCTATTCGAGGTTCCAGTTAAGAATAACAGATACGTTGTTTCCGTTCTGGAAGCTGACGGGAAATTCGCTGAACTAAACTTATTCATTGAAACTTCATCTAGCCGTGCCAAAGAAAACCCTGAAGTTTTCCTATGGGTGGCAAAATCTATTCTTCTCAAAACTTGGGAAGAAGAATGGATGAACGTTTCCAGACAGGATCTAATCCTAAGAGTTCTTCGTTTATTAAAGCCTCTAAACAAAATTGAGGAAAAAGGAACCAAGCTTAAGAACACCTGCCAAGAAATCCTTTTCGGAAACGATGCAGCTGTAATTAGCGAGGCGATCCAAAACGGAGATTCTGAATATATCCGCAAAGTTTATGCTCTTTATAGAGAAGTTCCTTATATCGAAGAGACTGAAAAAGACAAATTGATGTCTCTCATCAGAGCTCTGAAACCTGATTTGATTTGGGAAGAAGAGGACGATGATGAAGAGGAAGAGGATGTTCTGGCAAGAATCCCAGAAAATGCAGTCCTCGTTACTCGTCGTGCGCTGAACGCTAAAAAAGCAGAGTTCGATCATTTGGTGAACGTTGAGATGCCTGAAAACTCCAGAGATATCGGAGAGGCTCAGGAAAGAGGGGACTTAAGAGAGAACGCGGAATACAAAGCCGCTATGGAAAAACAAGTCCAGCTCCAAGCTCAGATCAAAAAACTGGAAGCGGAACTCAAAGCTGCTATCGTTCTAGATCTATCCAACGTGAAAACGGATCGTATCAATATTGGAACCACCGTAAAACTCAAAAACGAGTCCAGCGGAGAAGACCAAACTTATTCTATCTTAGGTGCTTGGGATGCGGATACTGAAAGAAATATTATTTCTTATCAGTCACCGCTTGCTAAGTCTCTTTTGGGTAAAAAAGTGGGAGATAACGCTTCTTTAAATCTTGGTGGAACAGAAACCAAGTTTAAGGTTTTGCAGATTAGCAGATACTCTCTCCAAAACCAGGACTAAGAGAAAAAGTTTCGCACAGAGCTCACTGAGGGGCGATTGGCTCCTTCTGTTAAATTAAAAATACTCCGTGAACTCTGTGTTCTCCGTGCGAACTAAAAACCCCGCAACTCGCGGGGTTTTTTATTTGATTTGGATATCTGAGATCTGCGCTGAGTAGATTTCTCCATCGCTCAAAACATGATTTATGGTCATCTTTATTTCTTCGCTTAAGTCTAACTGGGCTGGAATGTTTTGAAAATCTCCCAAAGTTTTAGAAGAGACAACCAGATTTACAAGCGAACGAATTTGTGTAATTCTATCTGCTAATTCTTTATCTAATTTGGGTTGGTTTGGCTCGTAAGAAAATGCCAATTTGAATTTTACCGATTTAGAATAAGAGTAAGGCCGCTACGACTATAAGTGTCAGCTTTAGTTTTTGATTCATAAAACCCTCCGCGGCTTTGCGACTCTGCGTAAACTAAAATCTTACCAGATCAGTAAACCAATCGGAAGTATTTCCTGCGCGATCCTTAATGCGGATCTGAAGCAGCATATACTTTTTCCAAGCGGAAAAGGTTTTAGGAAATTTGATTATAAGCATTTTGCGATCTGCATCGAATTCGCTGGGATACACTTCTCCTTCTAATAGAACTTCTGCGCCGCCTGCGTAGCCGGAGCCCGTATCGGAAACCGTGTATAATCTTTCTTCAATTCCCTCTTCTTCCTGGCCTTTGATCCTCCTATGTCTTGTGATTAGGTATGGATAGTTGACGGCCGGTTTTGCATCGTCAGTGAGAATTGCCAAAGCTCCAAGTTTAGTGAGTAAAGCAATCTGCCCTTTCTGTTTTAGAGCAGACCATTTTTTAGAAGCCTTATCGTAAATATAGATACCGTCTTTTTTACCGAGGGCTGCACCTCTCCAGGTAAGTTCAGCTTCTCCAACCCATGATAGATCAGAAGATTCTAATTCATAAATAGAGCCCTTGGATTTAAGACCTTCCGGTAGTTTTAGATCTTCTTCCAGTTTTTCCAATTTTTTGAAAATCAATTGGCCTTGGCCGTAGGTAGTTTTGTTCGGAGTTTTGATCTTCAGAATTCCATCTGTGGAATTAAATTCAGTTTTTGTAATGGATGGTTTTCTGGTATTTATCGTTCCGACTTCTATTTCTAAAGGAAGAATGGAATGATTTCCAGCATGATCGGATGCTTTAAGGACAAGTTTGATAATGCTACCAGTTTCGAAATTCCTAAGATCGATACTTGGTCCTTTTGCAGGAAAGAGATTATAAACATAAACAGGAGGATTTAAAGAAGAACGATTCGAATCAAAGATATCATGGTGGATCCTAGCTTCTTCGTAACTCATTCCTCTAAATGATCTTTCATACAATGGGACTTCGTCTTTATAGATCCCGGCAAAGAATAAATTGTTTTTATTCCGAGAGGTCATTTGATCGTAGGCGCCTAATCTAAAACGGACCCCTCCTGCAAGATTTAGCTTTTGATTTCCTGGGAGAGCAAATTTACCTTCTCCTTTTTTTTCTAATGGTAGTCTGGCCTGCACTCCATCTTCAGAATCCACATATAACAGTAAAAGTTCAGGAGAATATCTGTCTTTTCCTCTCAAGGGCAAATAGGGGAGAGGGTTTAAGGTTCCATTAGGTAAATGTAACTCAAAATGTAGATGGCTAACTCCTGTTCCGGATTCTCCTAACCTTGCAATATTTTCTCCTTTGGGGAGATTATAAGAACCTGGAGAAAGTTTTACCTGAAATTCTCCACCGCTGAGTAGTGCCAAAGCTTCCCTCAAAAGATCTAAATCTTTTCTGAAACCTTTGAAGTCGAGTAGGTGAGCGAATTTCGCTTTTAGATTAGAACCTGAAGATTTTAGAATTATATTGGATCCATATCCTTTCGTGGACTGGCCGATCGATTCTATATATCCTTGGAATGGAGAAATTGCAGAGATCCCATTTGTATGAAATGTCTTAAAATCGCAGCCCATATGAAGATGATGCACTCTATATTCCGCGTAAGAGCCTGAGATAGGAGTTTCCATTTCCATGGGAAAACCTAAATTTCCTAAATCTGCTAAAACTTCAGGAGTAAGGTCGTCCCAAATATTTTTTGGAGCAGGGGGACCTGCTTTTATACTGGGGGAAACTGCTGAAACTTTGGAGCCAGTTTCGCCTGCTTTACCTTCTCCCCACGCGAGTATAAGTAGTAGAGATAGAAGTCCGAATCGAATGGGGATTTGCGGAAAAAGTTTTAGGAAATTTTTTCCCATTTGCGAATTCAGATCCGGTTCCTCTCATTTGTAAAGCCTGAAATCTGAGAAATTTTCTTGCCGCCTAATACTTGGAGAAAAGCCTGATGTTATGAGGCTTCTTGTTCCGATTTTTCTGGTATTTTGCCTAAGTTCTTGCACCTATATTACTCGGGAGCCTGGCAATCCTCCTAAAATCGACGGCATTCCTATCCCAGATTCTAAACGTACTGTGTATGTGCAGAATTTTCGAAATAATTCCTACGGGATTGCAATGCATACTACTCTTTCCGATTTAGTTAAACAAGAGATCAATTATAGGGGAAGATTTATCCAAACTAGGGAGAAGTCCCAAGCTGCATATCGTATCTACGGAGAGATCAGTCATTACCAACAAGTAGGAGCACTTTTGGATCAGGGTGGCCAACAGCTCAGTAAAGAGATGTTTGTAGTCTGCAAGGTGGAACTCCAAAAAGCAGGTGGAGAAAAAATTCCATTAGAAAGAACCGAGATCCCCGCAAGAATTATTTACTCGGACCAAGTTGGTTTTATGGAAACAGAAGGACAGGCCCAGACCAGATTACTCAAAATTCTCGCGGTCCGTATTGCAGAAGAAATGGAAAGAGCCTGGTACTATTCTATAGCGGGCAAGATAGAAGGTGAGGAAGAGTAAGTATTTCATTTCCTAAAAATGAAATTCCACTTGATAATTCTCATAACCGGATCTTAAATTGTGGAAAAGAATGTGAACACCCAGATTCCTTGAACCGAAAGGAAGATTCTGCAAGTGAGCTCCATTCCTCATAAAAAATGAATAAAGACCGAGAAACTGAAATTCTGAAAACCGTAGACGATTCCATCCGGATGGAGATGAAAACTTTTTCTGATTATTTACAGAAGAAGGGACTGAAGATCACCAACCAAAGGATGTTAGTAGCAGAACGTATTTTCTCCCTGCACAATCACTTCACCGCGGAAAGCCTCCTGGAAGAATTTAAGGACCAGAGGGATAAAATTTCTAAAGCTACCATTTATAGAATTCTATCGATCATGGTGGAAGCGAAGTTATTGCAGGAGCATAATTTCGGACAAGATTATAAATATTACGAACATATCATCGGTCATACTCATCATGATCATATTATCTGCGGAGATTGTGGTAGAATCGTAGAATTTATGGATGAAAGGATCGAACAGTTGCAAGAGCAGGCTGCTGCAAGCAACGGATTTAAGATCACTGGTCATAGCCTGAATATTTACGGCACTTGTTTGGATCCGAATTGTCCGAACAAAAAATGATCTATAGATCCAGAGTAGAAGATCCAAATTCATTTGCTCGAACAGGTACCCTATCTCTCAACGGAATAGAAATTCCGACACCAGTATTCATGCCTGTGGGCACAAGAGGTGCGGTCAAGTCATTGGACTCTGACGATATAGATGAGTTAGGTTATGAACTGATCTTAGGGAATACATATCATCTTTATCTTCGCCCGGGTTCCGAGGTTCTGGAAAAATTCGGCGGACTCAAAAACTTTGTTTCTTACAAAAAAGCTCTACTCACTGACAGCGGTGGTTTCCAAGTTTTCAGTCTGAATTCTCTCGTGAAATTTAAAAAAGAAGGAGTGGAGTTCCGTTCGCATATCGACGGCAGTCCGCATTTTTTCACTCCGGAGAAAGTGATCGATATCCAAAGAACGATTGGCTCAGACATCATGATGGTTTTAGATGATTGTCCTCCCGGAGATGGAACCGTCTCTCGGATCAAAGATGCTTTGGACAGAACTCATCGCTGGGCAGAAGTAGCGGTAAACTACTGGGAGAAAGACAAACGTAATCAATTCCTATTCGGAATTTTCCAAGGTGGAACCAATTTGGATCTAAGATTGGAAAGTTTGGAGAAGATTCGTTCGCTTCCGTTCTCCGGAATTGCGATTGGAGGTCTCTCGGTAGGAGAACCCAGACCTGATTTTATCCGAACCATGGAAGGAATTTCTTCGTACACCGATAGGACTAGACCATTATATCTGATGGGAGTAGGGACTGTTCCAGATATTTTGGAAGGAGTTCGAAACGGAGTCGATATGTTTGATTGCGTTCTTCCCACCCGTAACGCTAGAAATGGGCAAGTATTCACTTCTCTCGGCAAAGTGAATCTCAGAAATGAAAAATGGAAGTTTCGAGATGAGCCGATGGACCCGGAATGCGGATGTAAAGTGTGTAAAAGATACAGTATTGGGTATATCAGACACTTGCATCACGTGAAAGAGCTAAGTGCATTTTCCTTGAGCACGTACCATAATTTGTATTTTATGAAAAAGTTCATGAAAGAACTTCGACATTCCATCGAAGTTGGAAATTTCAGCGAGTTTTTCGTTAAATGGAAAAATTTGTACGAAAGACCGGAAATTTCTCGTTGACTATATAGAGAATGACCCCCCTATTGTAGGATGGTTCAAACAGATAAAGAAAGGAGTTGCTGATTTTTTATGGAAATCACCAGAAGGGAAAGCGGTAACATCGTAATTCTGGACATCAATGGGGAGATCGATTTATACAATGCCCCTGAGATTAAGGATGTGATCGCAAAGCTCATTGAAGAGCAGAAATACTATACTATTATCAATCTGGAAAAGGTCTCTTATATTGACTCATCCGGAATCGGTGCTTTGATTTCCAGCCTCTCTAACTTAAAAAAATACCAGGGTGGACTTAAGATTATCAATGTTGCGGGTTCCGTAAGAAAGGTATTTGAATTAACTAAATTAACATCATTCTTCGAGATCTTTGATAACGAAGCTGATGCAGTCGCTGCCTTCAAATAAGTAAGGCATTTTTTTAACGATCCTCTGGCTGGTGCAAAATAAATGAAAACTTTTCGAGCTATATCGTTCCCATCATTGGTACTGGGAGTTTTAGGATTCCTAGTTGCCTGTGGGTCGGAACTACCCGTAAAAGAATTAGCGGAAGCAAAAACCGCTATCACTCGCGCAAAAGATGCAGGCGCAGAAAGATACGCTTCCGGAGAATTCGAAGAAGCTCGTAAAAGTCTTTTGACCGCTCATGAAAAAGCTTCTAACGAAGACTTAGGCGAGACTAAGAAAAGTGCTGAATACGCAAAAAGTAAAGCGTATGATGCATTAGAAAAATCTTATCCTCAATTGACTGAAGAGTCCAAGACACAAGCTAATACCGCTATCAATGAAGCGGATGAGGCTTATGCTTCTCAACTCGCTGCAGAACCTTATAATAATGCAGTAGAGCTTAAGAAAGAAGGGGACACTCTAAGAGATAATGCTGATCGCACTTTGGAATCCTATCCTAAGGAATCCGGAGACGACGCAAAGCTTAGAACTCGTCTTGCTGCTTTCGATCAGTACGAACAAAGTAATAAAAAATATCTGGAGTCCAAAAAGGCAGCAAGTGATGCTAAATCTTTGGCTCTTTCCCAAAAGCAACAGCTAATCGATTCTCTTGCAGATATCGAAAAAAATCTGGATGATGCGGACAGATATGCTGGCGGCCAAGACCCAGAAGTTTCTCAAACAAGAGAACGTTTGAATGCTGCTAAGGCAAAAATCGACGAAGGAAAAATCAAAGAAGGTTATTCCGAAATCGATGATATCCGCAAAAAATCAGCTGAACTAGTAGCAAAAAATATCCAAGCTTACGCTCTCAAGAAGAAGGTAGAAGCAAAAGATTCTATCGGAAAAGCTAAGGATAAACTCTCTGGAATCGATCAGTCTAAACTGAAATCCAGCAAGGATCTCCAAACCTCTTACCAAAGAGCTGACGAGAACTTGAAAGCTGCTGATGAGTCTTTAGTTTCTGCAGAAGAGTTATATTCTTCCGAAAAATACGAAGATTCTATTGGTAGATCCGAAGAAGCGATCAGACTTTCTCGTATCGTAGTAGATCAGTCTGATGATATCGCTGAAAGATTGCGCACTGGATCTTCCGTTGCGGGTCGTAAAGGTGATGCGGGAGATTCAACTTCTTCTACCAAAAAAGGAGAAGATTCAACGGCTTCTTCTTCCGGAGAACTTCCTGAAGGCTGGAAAAAATACGTAGTTCGTAAGAAAATTCCTGCTGATTGCCTCTGGAGAATTTCCGCTTACAAACAACATTACGGTACTTCTAAACTTTGGAAACGTATCTACGATGCGAATCGCGGTAAGATCAAAAATCCAAACTTGATCTATCCTAAACAAGTATTGTTAATTCCGCCTGCAAAAGGATCTACTAAATTCGATCCTAAAAAGGCTCCTAAAAAGCAGACAGGAAGTGATAAGGTAGAAGCTTCTACACCGGAAGAGAAGAAGGAAGAGACAACCACGCCTCCTTCCTCTTCGACTTCTGAGCAAGAACCGGAAGAAGAAGAGTCTTCTACTCCGGCACCTTCTACAGAAAATGAGCAACCTTCTGATTCTGGTGAACAGGAAAGCGACGAAGAAGCTCGTTAATATAAGTCTAATATTTTAGCAACTCTAACAAATATGAGGCTCGGATTTTTCCGGGCCTTTCTTTTTTACGAAGTATGAAAATTTCGAATTCCGCTTGATCCTCATTTATTATCCGAAACAGTTTTACTTAGCGGTGAATTACAAGTGAAGAGGGCTTATACTAAGCCTATATCAGAGACGAGCGCAGCGGATTATTTTCCCCTGGCTAAAATGGCATGGGACGAGGATTGTCCTGACCAAGATATAACGTCTGTTTCCTTATTCTCTCCAGATCAGAAGGCGATCGCATATTTAAATGCAAGGGAAGAAGGTATTCTCTGCGGCAGCGGTGTTGCTGAAGTTCTCTCCAAACTTTCCGACGGAGATTTGCAGTTTAACTTCTTCTTTAAAGACGGAGAAAAATTCGTCAATGGAGATAAAATCGCAGAGATACAAGGCAGTCTTCTCTCCATGCTACGTGTAGAAAGAATCCTTCTAAACTTCCTACAATATCTTTCCGGCATTTCGACTTCGACTCGAAAGGTCGTGGATCAGTATGGGCCTAAGGGTATAATGATCCTGGATACCAGAAAGACTCTACCTGGTTATAGAAAACTTGCAAAGTATGCTGTGTACTGCGGCGGAGGTTCCAACCATAGATTGGATCTTTCTGAAATGGCAATGATCAAAGACAATCATTTGGCTTTATTCGGATCTGCAAAAATCCCTGTGGGAAAAATTAGATCTAATTTTCCCGGAAGAATGGTGGAACTGGAAATAGATTCCTTGGACCAACTGGAAGATGCACTTGATGCGGAGCCAGATGTTTTACTGTTAGATAATTTTAATATACCTGATACACGCAAAGCTTTCCAAAGGGTAAAAGAAAAAAATCCTAAAATTCTAATAGAATGTTCCGGAAGGATTACTCCGGAGAAGCTGGACGCATTGTCTGAATTTCCTGGAGTAGGAGTGAGTATGGGATATCTGACTCACACTACCAGGTTTTTGGATCTTGGTTTGGATATAAGGACCTAATACATGGGATTTGTTAAGGCTCCAGCTACCAAAGAAATGTTAATGGAAGGGGTTCGGGAAACTATGGGTCCCGAAGCTCTGGAAATGATCGAGAAGGCCTATAAGGTCTCCGAAGATTCTCACCATGGGCAGTTCCGTCTTTCGGGAGAACCTTATATTGTTCATCCTCTCCAAGTAGGTTTTATTTTATACGAGTTAGGTCTAGATGAGAAGGTAATCTCTGCTGGGATCCTTCATGATGTGATCGAAGATACGAAATACACAAGAGATGATATGGTCCGAGATTTCGGAACTGAGATAACTCAGCTTGTGGAAGGTGTAACTAAAATTTCTCAGATCAAAAGCCAATCCAAAGAAACGGAAGCTGCTGAGAATATTCGAAAGATCATCATCGCGACCATCCAAGATATTCGGGTTATTTTGATTAAACTTGCAGATAAAACTCATAATATGAGGACTCTTTCTTTCCAACCGCCCGAAAAGCAGAGAAGGATTGCAAACGAAACTCTTTCTTTATACGCACCTATCGCCGGAAGACTCGGTATCTACTCAGTCAAATCCGAATTAGAAGATTTAGCATTCCAAGTTATCTTTCCGGAAGAATACCAAGATATTAAAAAGCGTATAAGCGCTAAAAAATCGGAAAGAGAAGATTATATCGAAAAACTTCAGCTGATCTTGAAACAGAGACTCGCCGAAATTCAGATCAATGCAAATGTAGAAGGAAGAGCAAAACATTTCTTCTCTATCTATCGTAAAATGAAAACGAAAGAAAAAACTTTCGACGAAATTTTCGATCTAAGAGCGATCCGTATTGTTACAGACGAGATCAAGGACTGTTACGGAGTATTAGGAATTGTGCATACACTTTGGTCTCCTGTTCCAGGTAGATTTAAGGATTATATCGCAACTCCTAAAACAAATATGTATCAATCACTTCATACGACTGTGATTGGTCCCGACGGAAAACCTTTGGAAGTGCAGATCCGTACCGCAGAGATGAATGCGATCGCTGAATTCGGGATCGCAGCTCACTGGGTATATAAAGAAGGTAAAACCCATGCTAACGAAAGACATCTAACCGTGAAATGGTTGGAAGTCCTTCAGACCTGGCAGGATTCCGCTCTAGACCCTAAAGAATTTTTAGAAGAATTAAAATACGATCTTCATGAGGATGAGGTATTCGTTTTCACTCCTAAAGGGGAAATTATACAACTTCCAAAAGGTGCAACGGTTCTTGACTTTGCATTCAGGATCCATACAGATGTAGGTTTGCATTGTAAAGGTGCTAAGATTAATGGTAGAATGATTCCTCTTCGTACTGAATTGCGTAGTGGGGACCAGGTAGAAGTTGTTATCGACAAAAGATCCAAACCTTCCCCTATTTGGCTTCGTATTGTTAAAACTCCTTCTGCGAGACAAAAGTTACGCGCTTATTTTAGAAAACTTAGAGAAGAGACAAGTAAGGATTTGGCGCAAGGTGCTGAGAGTGCGGCGGAACTCACTCTTAACGCAGAAGTATTAGAAGAACTTAAGCGTAAACCTTCTGAAAAAGTTTCTAAACAAACTCAGGCACAAGGACAAGTTGCAGGCGGGAAAATTTTGGTCGCGGGACTAAGAGATATTCCGGTTCGACTTTCGGGATGTTGTTCTCCTCTTCCTGGAGACCAGATCATTGGTTTTGTTACTAGGGGACGAGGTGTTTCTGTTCACAAAAAAAACTGCAGCGTTGCTTTAAAACAAAGAGAAGAAGAACAACTCAGACAGATTACAGTGGATTGGGACTACGGACAAACGGAGCCGGTTCCAGTTCGTGTAGAAGTTAAAGCAAAGGATCGTCAGGGAATTTATTTGGAGATGGTAAAAAGTATCTCCGGAACCCAGACAAATATTCTGGAAGCAGGAGCTTCTACAGTGCAAAAGGATACTTTGATGGCTCGCTTCATGATAGAAGTGGAACATTTGGACCAATTGAAGGAGATCCTCGACAATTTAAAACGTATCCCAGACGTAGTCTTTGCTCATAGGGTAAAATAAGGATTAGCTATTAGGCTTCTCCTTTTATCTTTTCATCGAAAATTTTACATTTAAGTTTGCCTGAAATCGGGTTTTCCCGGAAGCTTTCGAACACGAACATTCCTAAGAGGTGTGCTTTGAACCTTGCTCTAAAAAATTCCAAATTCCTAAACATTTGCTATTTTACACTTTTATTATCCGTAATTACTTTCTTGTCCACCGGCTGTAAAGAAAAGGAAGAAGTCCAGATTTCAGTAGCGACTGAAGATCTCCCTTGGGAAGGAGATCCGAATAGTATCCCGGAAGCATTGAGAAAGCCGAATCCTTCTGTTTCTCCTAACGCAAAAAGGGGAGGGATCTTCAGGATCTATAGCCATCAGTATCCTAAATCTCTGAACTGGTATTTGGAAAATTTCTCCACCACCGCTGAGATATTTGGTCAGATGTTCGAACCACTTCTGGAAAGACATCCTATTACACTGGAGCCTCTTCCTAAACTTGCTTCTTCTTGGAAAATCTCTTCTGATAAAAGAACATTCACATTCAATCTGGATAAAAATGCTAGATGGAGTGATGGTAAATCGATCACTGCTAAGGATGTATTGTTCACTTATGAAATAATCATGAATAAGAAGAATAATACTGCGCTTCACAGGATTGATCTTTCTCGTTTCGAGGCTCCTAAATTAGTGAATGAATACGAAGTGGAATTCACACAAAAAGAGATCCATTGGAAAAACTTCGAATTTATTGCTTATGATTTCTTTATTCTTCCGGAACATTATTATAACGGGAAAGATTTTAATAAGGAGAATTTTGAGTTTCCTGTGACCTCCGGACCTTATGAATTGCAATCCGCTAAAAAAGGGATCTACGTAAAAATGAAACGTAGAAATGATTATTGGATGAGAGCGTATCCTTTTTACAAAGGAAATGATAACTTTGATACTTTAATCTTTAAAGTATTCAATGACGATGCGGTCGCATTCCAAGCATTCAAAAAAGGTGATATAGATCTTTATCCTGTGTATAAGGCTGCGACCTGGGTCCAAGAAACCACTGGCGAACCTTTTGATAAAAATTATATAATTAAACAAAAGATCTATAATGATAAAAAGTCAGGCTTTCAAGGTTGGGCATTCAATATGAGAAGAAAACCTTTCGACGATGTTCGTATTAGAAAGGCAATCGCTCATTTAGTAAATCGTAAACTGATGGTGGATAAACTCGCTTTCGGAGAATACCAGCTCACCGATTCTTATTACGGTTCTGTTTGGGAAGAAGGACAATTACCAAATCCTTCGATAGATTATGATCCGGAAGCAGCGAAAAAACTTTTTGCGGAAGCAGGTTGGAAGCCGAATGCAAAAGGTTTCTTGGAAAAAGATGGACAGCAGTTCGTGATCCATATCCTGGAAAGAGATAGAAGTGTGGAGAAATATTTTACTCTATTTATGGAAAGAGTGAAAGAGTTAGGAATCCAAGTTACTATTGAAAGCACAGATCTTGCAAACTGGTCTGAAAGAATGGATAAATATGATTTTGATGTTACCTGGGCAGCTTGGGGAGCTGGAAGTTCTTTCCCGGACCCAGAACATCATTGGGATTCTAAATACGCAAATGAAAATGGGCAGAACAATTACAACGGTTTCAAAAATCCAGAAGTAGACAAACTCATTGAGCAGCAAAAAACAGAGTTTGATATTAAAAAAAGAACCGAAATCCTGAAGAAAATAGATAAGATCTTAACGAAAGAAGTTCCTTACGTTCTTCTTTGGGGAATTAAATCTACAAGAGTTCTTTATTGGAATCGATTCGGAACTCCTGAAAATCCACTCGCTAGATATTCTGGCGAGGGTGCAGCTAAGTCTTTATGGTGGATAGACGAAGAAAAAGATAAGGCATTGGAAAATTCTAAGAAGAATAAGACTTCTCTTCCAAGTTATAAAAGAGACTTGTACTACCATTCCAAATAAGGTTTGAGATTTTAATGGCAAAGAAGGGAAGATTCAGCGAATTCGGAGAGGCAATCCGAAATTTTTGGAACTCTCCCGGGATCCCCAGCTTTATCGAGATCCTGGAAAAGGGTCTTGATAAAGAATTATTTTTTGATCCGGATAGGGCGGATTCTCAGATCCCAAAAGAGGATCTGCCCATCGACTTCCGTCTCAGGCAATCTGGTTTTGCCAGAAAATTTTACGAAAAACTTTTTCCTGTATCTCACGTGTTTCGCATAACGCATAGATATGGTAGAGAATTTTTAGATAATTTTATGCCTCTCGCCTCGGAGAATTATATTGGAAGAGGCTCTTATAAATTTGTATACACACTTCCTTGGAACCAAGTAGTCAAGATCGGAAAATCTAAACTTCCATCGGATCCTATTTTTGGTTCTTTATATAAAGAGGTGCAGAATAACCTGGAGCGTTATTTAAAAGCGGAAGAAATCGGCTTAATGCATCATTTGCAAAAATCTGCTTGGGGAGAGTCCAAAAGAGACGAGATTCGTTTTAAATTCGCTCGTTTAGGATTGGAAAGACTTCATTATTGGAAATTAAAAAGCCTGATCCCCGATCTCGTACTTCCTACTAGATTCTTTATGGGTTTACGTTATAGGAGAAGTCCTTTCGGTGTTCCAGTGGTCACACTAACTCCTTGCGATAACCAGAATTTGCTGCCAGGAAAACATTTAAAAGAATTCATTCGATTGAATGAGAAAGTGAGACAAAATCCGATCCAAGATGCACTTTTCCCAAAATGGAAATTGAATTTTGATACTCATAGATTTGGAATTATCAATAAGTCTAAACTTAAAAAAATCGCTTTGGACTTTCACAGGGTTATAGAAGTGACTCGTTATCTTGCTTCCGAAGAAAAACTGATCTTCGATATTCATTCTGAAAATATCATTATTACTATCCCTGACTTTGAACTCAAAATTTTCGATTACCATGTATTCGATGAACATCTATATGAACCTAGCAAGGAAAACCCTTCTCCTGAAGTGGATCATATTAATCTAATCAAAGAGTTCGTGAGTTCCTTTGAACTAGGTTGAGAAGTGCAAAGTAAGATTTGTTAAATCTTTTTGAGCAAGTTTAGACTTTTTCTTACGCGAAGACTTTGAGAGATCTGTTAGAGATTTTAATCTGAACCCAAATATTTCCTAACATTCTTTGAGAATTTCTTATTCTCGGACTAGTTTTTTCTATTGGACGGAACCGAATTTTGTTTGACTTCTTTGTAGAAAGTGATCAATGATCATATATAAAAAAGAGCAATGATCACTTTTTTGTGAGGAGAAATATGAAAGAACAAGTCGAAACTTCTAGTTCCAAAGAAGTCCAAGATTATTCAGGATATTACTGTATAGTGGGAGCGGGACCTGCCGGGTTATCAATGGCGAGGTCCTTGAAATTGAAAGGAATTCCTTTTCACGTGATCGAGAGATATAAGGACGTTGGAGGGATTTGGGATATCGAAAATCCAGGTTCTCCCATGTATGAGAGCGCGCATTTTATTTCTTCAAAGTATCTTTCCAATTATGCGGATTATCCGATGCCGGAAGAGTATCCGGATTATCCATCCAATCGGCAGATATTAGCGTATCATAGAGCCTTTGCCAAAGAATACGATCTGTATCGACATATTAAATTTAATTCTTCGGTCCAGTCTATACGGCAGAAAGGAAACAAATGGTTGGTCACACTTACGACTGGAGAATCGGGGCTTTATGAAGGAATCATTTGCGCGAGCGGGATTACTTGGTCTCCGAATATTCCAAAATTAGAAGGCGAAGAAACATTTTCAGGAGAAGTGATACATAGCGTAAAATATAAAGATATTTCCTCCTTTCGAGGAAAGAGAGTGCTCGTTGTGGGAGCAGGAAATTCAGGATGTGATATCGCATGCGACGCAGGAGTTGCTGCAGACCAAGCATTCATCAGCGTGAGGAGAGGTTATTATTTTATTCCAAAACATATTTTTGGAATGCCGGCCGATGTATTTGGGGATAGAGCACATTGGATCCCAAACTGGTTTTCTCAGTGGGTATTAGGGGCGATTTTAAAATTGTTAGTAGGGGACTTAACTAAGATTGGTCTTCCCGCTCCCGATCACAAAATTTTTGAAACACATCCTATAGTCAACGATCAGCTTCTACATAACTTGCGTCATGGGGATGTAATCGCAAAAGGTGATATCTCTAGATTGAATGGAGAGTTCGTGGAGTTTAAGGACGGCACTAAGGAAAAGATCGATTTAGTTGTACTTGCGACAGGATACGAGTGGGCAATTCCATACATGGAAGAAAAATATTTCGAATGGAAAAATGGGCGCCCCGAACTCTATCTTACTCTATTTAATCGCAAGTATGAAAATCTTTATGCTCTTGGGTATATGGAAACCGATGGTGGGGCTTATAAAATGTTCGATGAAATGGCTAATTTGATTTCATCTTATATTGAGGCGAAACGAAACGGAAATAGTTCCGCTAAAAAATTCGAAAAGTTGATTCGGACAGATAGACCGTTATTAAACGGAGGGATTAATTATCTGAATACAGGTAGACACTCTGTATATGTGAATCAAGTCGCTTACAGAAAATATCGATCTATGATCCAACGTAAGATGAGGTGGCCGGAATTGAAACAAGGCCAGTTCGATATTTTAAAGAAGGTAGATCGTTCGATTTCTGCATCTGCTGATCTTGCGAGCGCGAATCGGTGAGCTCTTTAATGAAAGTATTCCCCGAGCCGAAAACCGCTCCGATTATAGAAGAAGGGGGAGTTTAATCGCGCAGATTAGAATGATTGGACATGTAGGAACTCCACATGTCCCGTTTTCCTTTAAACTCCGTGGTCTCTATGCGAGTCAAAAACCGTTTACGTATTGGCCCAGGATAAAAATCCTATCAATGGGGGTATTTCCCCAAGGAAACTGGAATGATTGATCGGTATTCGAATCCTGAGATCTCTAAAATTTGGGAATTGGAGAACAAATTTGATATTTGGAAAGAAATCGAAATATTGGCCACCGAAGCCCGGATGAAAAAAGGAGAGGTCCCAAAGGAGGACTTCGAAGAGATACGTTCCAAAGCAAGATTCAACGTGGATGAAATTTTGGAGATTGAAGCCAAGGTTCACCATGACGTTATCGCATTCTTAACTAATATGAATTCTTATATTGGACCGGCAGGACGCCATGTGCATTATGGCCTCACTTCCTCCGATATTGGTGATACAGCACTTTGCGTGCAGATGGTCCAGGCAATGGATTTGATCCTGCGAAAAACAGATCAATTGATTGAAGCGATCAAAGAGAAGGCAATTCAATATAGAGATCTTCCTTGTATTGGTAGATCTCATGGAATTCACGCTGAACCAATGACTCTTGGTTTGAAGTTTGCATTATTCTATGAAGAAATGAAAAGAAACAGGGTGCGTATGGCCCTGGCAAAAGAAGAAGTGGCCGTAGGAAAATTATCCGGTGCAGTCGGAACTTATTCAAATATAGAACCGGACATTGAAGAATACGTTTGTGAAAAATTAGGCCTCAAACCTGATCCAATCGCAACTCAAGTAGTTTCCAGGGATAGACATGCTGCTTATATGTCCGCGTTAGGCGTTACTGCGGCGAGCCTAGATCGTTTTGCAACCGAAGTTCGTCTTCTTCAAAAAACAGAAGGTAGAGAAGTAGAAGAACCTTTTTCTCCAGGGCAAAAGGGATCTTCTGCAATGCCTCATAAAAGAAATCCTGTGATTTGTGAAAGAATTTCTGGAATTTCAAGAGTGATCCGTTCTAATGTTTCGACTGCTTTGCAAAACGTAGCCCTATGGCATGAAAGAGATATTTCTCATTCTTCCGCAGAAAGGATAGTGGTTCCGGATTCGACGATTGCTCTGGAATATATTCTGGATAAGATGTTATTCGTAGTAAAAAATCTACATGTGTATCCTGACGCTATCGAAAGAACTTTGGGGACTACAAGAGGTTTGATCTTCTCTCAAAAGGTTCTTCTTCACTTGATTGAAAAAGGTGGGATCACTAGAGAAGATGCTTATGCGATAGTGCAAGGTCATGCAATGGCAGTTTGGGCAGATGTTTCTCAGAATCTGAAGACGAGACTTGCTGAAGATCCTAAGGTACAGAAGGTTTTGAAACCGGGAGATCTGGATTCGATCTTTCAAATTGCTCCTTACTTAGATAAAGTCGGATTGATCTATAAAAGACTCGGTCTGGAGTAAATGCCTAAGTTTGCAGTTTTCGGGCTGGGATATACCGGCCTACGGATTCTAAATACATTACGAAAAGAGAATACTGTTATTGGGGTTTCTCGGGCAACTCAAGCAGAAGGGTCGATTCTTCTGGATCTATCCGATGCAGCTGCGTTGGAAAATTTTCGTAAGGATAATGAAAATACTCGGTTTGACGCGAGCCTTATCACCTTCCCCGCTCAAAAATTAGAAAATAGAGATCAGGTTTTTGATACTCTATTCTCTATTTCTAAAACAGTTTGGCTGTTTGGATCTACCAGCATCTATCAAAGGGTTACATCTGATATCACTGAAAAAACTCCTTTAGATCCTGGGCATGATCGTTATGAAACAGAATTACGATTTTTAGAGAAGGGTGGTAAGATCCTTAGGCTTTCTGGGATTTACGGACCAGATCGGAATCCAGCAAACTGGGCAAGAAAAGGCTCGGTTAAAAAGACTAAACGACAATTGAATTTAATACATGGGGATGATATTTCAGAAGCAGTACGTTTACTTCTATCTTATCCCCAAAATGATCTACCTTCTGAGCTAATTTTATCCGATGGGCAATGGCATACATGGCTAGAGATCTTCCGATTTTTAGAAGATCATGGTAAGATCCAGGTTCTTCCCGAAGAAAAGATGGATAGAGAGGATAGTTTTATAGACAGCAGCTTGATCCGGAAATTTCTTCCTGGTTTACAAACAAAGGACTTTTGGGGAGAATTGGAAAAACTGGAAGAACTCATTTGATCTCACAGATCACGGACATATTACATTTATTCTGTCTTTCGAATTTAATCTTCATCATTGGACTATTAGGATGGAGGTACATTTACGATTTGAGAATACGTATTGCCGGAGGTTTTTCTTTCGGGATCGTATGCTATATCGTTCTTTCCTTGGATCCTGATCTAAAGATCCCTTATTCTATTCGCGTATTTTTATTTGCAGGTCTTATCAGTTTACCTTTTTTCTTCTGGATGATTAGCCTAGCAATCTTTGAGGATCATTTCGAGATTAAATATTGGTATTGGCTTTTACTTCTTAGTAAGGTTGGAGTCTCTGCTTGGTCAGTTTATCCTGTGTTAGATCTGATCAATATGAGAGGACCTATCGTTTCGGAAGCTGTTCTTGCTCATATTATAATTCCTACACTTCTATCCTTGGGCTTTGTTGTTGCTGCTATTATACGGATCTATTCAGGAAGAAAGGATGACTTGATTGAAACGAGAAGAAGGTTGCGTGAAGTCCATATTCTCATGACTGGAAGTGTCATCACTTTTAATATGTTCTCGCACCTGATCTTAAGAGGTCAGATCTTATCTGAAATTTTAGATTTAGCAAATGTGGTTTTTGCCTGGGGACTTATACTAGCATTCATGTATTTAGTCTTTGAATTGAAAGAAGGTCTCGTAGACCCGAGGCCTGAAGAGTCAGAGGACAAAGAAGAAAAAGCTATTTATGCCGATCCTGCCTTGAAGAAAAAACTAGTTTCTGCATTCGAAGAAACTAAACTTTATCGAAAGGAAGGTCTGACAATCGGGCAGCTTGCTGAAGATTTAGAAGTGCAAGAATACAAGCTCAGAAGGTTAATCAACCAGGCTATGGGCTTTAGAAACTTTCCAGACTTCTTAAATCGTTATAGGATCCAAGAAGCTTGCGAAATCCTTTTGGATTCCGGAAAGGATGAGATACCTATTATCCGTGTTGCTATGGACTTGGGTTATCAATCATTAGGACCTTTCAACCGTGCATTTAAAGAATTAACCGGGGTCACTCCAACCGAATTCCGTCGCAACCGCGGCAGGGATGGTGTTCTAAAAAGTACCGCCGATTTCGAAATCAGCTAGAGATTTTTAAAATTCAGATAGGCTTATCGTAGTCTCATCGTGTAAACTGTGCGCACACGGAGAGAATGGGATGAACGAAATTGTGGATCAAATGGGCTATACAGCTTATTATTTTCTGACCTTAGGTGTATTATGGTTCCGCTATATCTTAATGGCGGGGATCGCATATGTTTTTATTTGGATGATATTTAGAGACAAGCTCAAGCATAAGATAATTCAGAAAAAACTTCCGGAAAAAGATAAAATTTCTCATGAGCTAAAATATTCAGCCATCTCACTTGCGATCTTTGCCGCTTCTGGAATTTTAGTAGTCTTAATGAAGAAGGCCGGCTGGACTTTTATCTACGATAGGGTAGAAGACTATGGGATTCCTTATCTATTATTCAGTATCGTAGCATTAATCTTCCTGCACGATACGTATTTTTATTGGACTCATAGGTTGATGCATCATCCTCTTCTTTTCAAAAGAATGCATTTGGTCCATCATAAGTCCACGAATCCTTCTCCTTGGGCAGCGTTTTCTTTTCATCCATACGAAGCAATTGTAGAAGCAGGAATTGTTCCGCTCGTGATACTATTTTTACCGGTGCATACAACTGCTCTTGTGATATTTTTCTTCTATAGCAATTTTTTAAATGTGTTAGGACATCTTTCCTTTGAATTGTTTCCAAAGGGTTTTATTGAAAATAGAATATTAAGACTTCATAATTCTACAACACATCACAATATGCATCATAAATATTTTAACTGCAATTACAGTTTGTATTTTAATATTTGGGATAGGATTATGGGGACGAATCATGAAAATTATTTCGATACATTTAGAGAAGTTACTCATAGAGAACCTGAGATAGTTGCGGATTCCAATTTGGGGGAGGCAAAAATTCAGGGGATATAAGCCTAAATGTTGGAATTCCAACACGATTTGAAGAGTAAAATTTGATTGTTAAAATAGCAATTTTGTGATAAGTGCGAAAGAGCTCTCCCACGGGCCACTCCCCCCACCCAAAGTTCAGGGTGGGGGCGCCCCCGAGCCTATGTAGGAACTCCAACAAAATAATCCTAATAAGAAGCTGGGAATCTTATCCTTGTTACAGTTCCTTGCTCAGAAGAAAGATCCATCACTGAGCCCTTTAATTGTTTAGTCAGAAGATCCACAAGTTCCAGGCCCATCGAATCTTCAGATTTAGAATTGGAAGATTTCCCTTTTCCGTTATCAGTAACATCCAAATGGATCCAATTTCCATCTTTGTAAAAAGAGATTTTGATAATCTTTTCTTCTGAATGTTTTTTAAAAGAGAATGCATGCTTTAAAACATTGGTTACTAATTCGTTCAGGATCAGGCCGATAGGTATCGCAGAATTTTGTTTGATTGGAAGAGATTCGCAGTTTAAGAAGATTTGGATCTCTTCTTTTTGGTGACCAAATGATTTTAGAAGGCTGTCTACAAGTCTACTTACGAATTCTGGGAAGAATTCATCGCTGATCCTATGCTTCCCATACAAGGATTCATGCACATAGGCCATGGATAAGATTCTATTTTGGGATTCTGTCAGGACCTGAGTTGGATTACTTTCATCTACTTGTTCCAATTGGATGGACAGTAAGCTGGACAAAACCTGCAGATAGTTTTTGACCCTATGATGAACTTCTTTGAGTAAGATATCCTTTTCTTGAAGAGAATTTGCCATAATTTCTTCCGCAAGTTTTACTTGAGTGAAATCCATGATAAAACCTTCGAGAGCGATCAATTCTCCATTCTCGCTTTTGACCGAGGAACCTTGTTCGAATGCCCAGCGCATTTCTCCACTTCTCTTGTGGATCCGATATAGTAATTGATATGGAATATTCTTGCTGACTGCAGAAGTAACTTCGCTAAAAACTCTTTCTGCATCCTCCGGATGGATGATCTCTCCAAAAGAGATTGTACGATTAGAAACGAAGTCCGATGGAGAATATCCAGTAAGCTCGAAACAACCATCACTTATAAATTCCATTGTCCATTCTGGATCATAGGCGCAACGATATGCAATGCCGGGAAGGTTCCGGATCAAGGTAGAAAGTTGTCTTTCACTTTCTTTTAATGCAGTTTCCGTCTTTTTGTAATAAGTAATATCGGTACACATTGCGAGTGAACCTTCGTAATTACCTTGAGGATCGAAAACTGGATTTGTAGACATCAAAAGCCAGACAGATTCTCCATCTGGACGTTTGAAAAAGAAATCATGGACTTCTGCTTCTCCCTTCTTTCTTCCTTCTAATCTTTTGTTCACAAGATCGATATTATCCATCGGTATAAAATCGAATAAACTTTTGCCTATCAGTTCTTTTTCGCTCATTCCTAAAAATTCAGCCATTTTAGAATTTACGAATTTAGTTTTGGCATCTTTATCTATCAGCCAAATTCCTTCTAAGGTTGTATCTACAATCTTTTTATAATTTCCTTCCGTTATAGAAAGTGCGGCTTTTGTTTCTTCAAAAAATACTAGAAGTATTACGATTGCAGACGAGAATCTAAAAAGGCCCGCGATAAAAAATCCAATAAACCCATATTCCGGATGAAATCGGACAAAAGGATAATTGAGTACATGAAGTCCCCAGAGAATAAAGATCCAGCCAGCGATGATCTTTCCTAAGCTTGGTATGAGATTTTTAGTTCTGAGAAAAATGATCCCGGTATAAATTTGGGATCCTCCTATCAGAATATAGATGGGCCAAATTAGAAAAGGATCTCTTATCTTTTCTAAATCCAAATATAATGCCCATACACCCGTTAATGCGAATAAAGCCTGAAAAGGTCTGGAGAATGACTTATTTAAAAAATAAAAACATCCTAAGAATTGGAAAAATGCTCGGATAAAATCAATAGAGAATGCGGGAAAATATCGGTAAGAGTCAGCTCCACCTACCTGCATAATATTTCCTAGGTATCCAAAGAGATGGAACAACCAACAGATGGACCAGGCGAGTAATGCCTTTTGTCCTTCTTTCTTATATAAATATAGATAAATAAAGAATAGAAAAAAGGCGGAAGGTGTAGCCGCGATAATGGTGGGTAATAACCAAAGATGAGTCACGATACCTTCAGCCGTTTACCGAAAGCAGGTTTCGGTTAAGTCCGATTATTTTTTAGTAAGACGAAATTCTTTGAAACAATAATCTCCTGTCTTGTGTTTAATTTCTTTAATCGGCTCCAGGGTAATTCCAAAACCTTCTGCTCTGGAAAGAATCTTAGGCGGTAAGTCGCAGGATGGACCTATATACACAGCTTTGTCAAATTCGTCCCAGGATTTCCATTTGTATTTGCTATCATTGCGGTATTTCCCTTTTTCGAACGTTTTTTGTTTGAACAAAAGGTCGAATTCCGAAGCGAGAATTCTTCCTGGCATCAGGAAGTTTTCCTCGTCATGGAATGCATTGAATGCGACGTATTTCCCAGTTGGGTCTAGCTCTTTTGCAAACTCTCTGGCAGGTTCAAATACAGCAGTATTGAAACCTTTCAAACAAAATTGGTTTTTAGAAAGATAGGTTTGGCTGAATAGTCCACCTTCTCTTATAAATAGACTCGATGCCCAAACTAAGAAAAATAGGAATACCGCTGAGAATAAAAACTTTCTATTTGTCTTAGAAATTTGAATTAATCGGAAAGACCACAGACTTAAGATCGTAAGTAACGCGGGTAAAGGATAGAATACATGGCGTAATTGTTTGTTTCCGGTGCTAGCATCGATGACTATATATTGCAAGAATACAATCATAGTAATCGCGAATAACGGATCTTTTAGAAATTTAGGCCAGGTTATATTTTGCAACTTAGCAAGCAGAGAATCTATTCTTCCTTCTCCTTTTATTTCCGGGGAAGAAGTTCTTTCTTTTCTATTTAAATAGAGCCAGTAACCGATTGCGGCCATAGAAAATAAGAAGAAGGTCCTAAAGATCCAAGGCTCATTGAACACATGGCTCGCAGGAAATTTATCTTCTGGAGACTCGAATAAACTTAAGATAAAACTGCGAACAAATTTGTTCACGATCATCTGAGCGTTAACTAGACTCATGACCCTATCAATATTTGTGAACAGCCAGATAAAACATGGGAGGATTGCATATAGATAAAGTATTTTGATAGAAGGAGGCGAAATTTCTCCCAAGTCCTTTCTGTTCTTATACAAGAAATAATTGAAATCCAAGAAAAGAATGACTGTCAGGAAATATAAAACTTTTTTAAAAGATCTTTGGTCAAGGTTCCAATCTGTCACTACTCTCAAAACAGGAAGCGATAGAACAAGTAGTACAACAACGATCAAGAATAAGAGCCTGATCCCTTTGTAATGGACTTTGACAGAGAATCGAACAAAGCCGATCCATTCTGGAAATCTGGAGATCAACTCGAATAAAAAGATAGAGATGAATAATAAAAGTCCGTAAGGATACTTTGTAAAAAATAAAAGGATGAGAACCGCAGAGACTAAAGCAGCCACTTTTGAACCGGCAGGTAAACTTTCTCCAGGTTTTAGGTCCTTTACGGAATCATAAAGTTTATATAAACCCCAATAAACCCAAAGTAGGATAAACATCCCTTGGGTTTCCAACATAGAAGAAAGACTATAAGCGGGAGTTTCAGAAGTATGAAGGCTTAACGCTAATACAAATATAGAAACCAAACTCCCGAAAAGGAATGATCCTGAAATTCTGGAAACAATATAGATGATTGAAGGAAAACAAAGCGCGTAAAACGCCAAACCCAGGAAGGAATCTTTCCAGGTGATTGGCCATTCTCCAGGACTTGCTAAGAGTAAAAGAGAGAGTATCGGGCGCAAAGGAGGCCAGGTCGCGGATTCCAAAAATGGAAGTGTTGCTCTCCAGATCTTACCGTCTCTATAATCCTGGAATTGATCGTAAACGGCCGTTAGGCGTATATTCTCATCCCAGGTCAAAAGATCCGTAATCGGGCAGATCTCTAAGAAAGCCTGCCAATTCTTGGAGATCATTACTCCGGTGGCAAATAAGGCAAGTAAGCCGAATAAAATTCCTAAAACTTTATCCCAGATACGATTCATTTTTTAGATTTTGATCTCACAGAGTAGATCTTTTCGATCACATAAAGAGGGCGATTCTTGGATTGATCATGAACTCTGCTTAGATATTCTCCTATCATACCCAACGCGATGAGTTGTATCCCACCTAATACCAACACTACGATCATGACCGAGGTCCAGCCTTGGATGGTATTATCAGTAAAGAGTTTTAAGTATAGAATATAGATCGTATATAATGCTCCGAAAAATGCAGAAGCAAATCCTAAATAAGAAGAAAATTTAAGCGGGGCAGAGGAGAAGGAAGTGATCCCATCCAAAGCGAACTTGAGCATCTTACTAACGGAAAATTTAGTCTCTCCGTCAAAACGTTCGTCGCGATCATACTCCAAACCAGTTTGTCTGAAACCAATCCAAGCGATCAATCCTCTGATATAACGATGTTGTTCTTTCATGGAGACTAAAACATTAGTCACCCTTCTGCTCATGATCCTGAAATCTCCGGTATCGATTGGGATTTCAAACCTAGTTAGTTTTTTTAGGATCCTATAAAATACATGAGCGGTGATTAGTTTGAAAAAGGACTCACCTTCTCTTTTCTTTCTTCTCGCATAGACAACATCGTAACCTTCTGACATCTTTGCATAAAGGTCCGCAACAAATTCCGGTGGATCCTGGAGATCACCGTCCATTACGGCAACTGTTTCGCCTCTGGCAGTATCGATCCCTGCAGTGATTGCCAATTGGTGTCCATAGTTTCTAGATAAGTTTAAAAGAAAAAAGCCTGGCTCTGATTCGCAGAATTTTTTTAAGACATCGAAGGTCCCGTCTCTTGAGCCATCGTTTACAAAAAGAATTTCTGCATCTTCTTTACCGAAGTGATGTTTTTCTTTTAAGATAGTGAGTAGACCCCGAAGTCTTTTCACAAGTTCGGGGATGGTTTTTTCCTCGTTATAAACGGGAATGACTAGAGATAAAAGAGGGGGCTTTGCGGGCATTGCTGACCTTGGTACGATGTTTGTATTCAGCCAAAATGTCGACAATATTTCCTGTAATTTCTGTCAGAGTCATAACCTTGTGTCTTTTTGATTTTTGGGAGCTTTCAAGGATACTATTGGTCAATTCTGTAAAAAAGGGCTTTACAAGGAGGCTGGAATGCAGATCTTATATAAGCACAAAAATCCAAGAAAGGGTTATGAAAATCAAAGTCACCACTAAAAATGACGTTCACATCGTCAAGATCGAAGGCCCAATCAAAGCGGGCAATGAATTCGAACTTGGTCAAAAAATCGAGGAGTATATCTCGAAAGGTGACGTTCCGAAGTTTATCATCGACCTAAAAAAAGTTCCTTTCATCAACTCTGCAGGTTTGGGGATGTTTTTGAATATCTACAAACATATCGACGGTTTGAAAGGTCGCATGGTATTCACCAATTTGAATAACGATATCGAAAATCTAATGGAGATTACAAAGTTAGCCAGCATTTTCGAGATCTACAAAACGCTGGAAGAGGCTATCGAATCCTTCGAGTATTAGCCTAAACATTTCGGTTGGCTTCCGAGTTTCTACAGTATTTAAAAAAGAAAAAACTCCGCCTTGGGATCATTGCGGGGGTTTTTCTCTTCTACCATCTCCTTTTCAACTCAATCACAGGACAAATCCTATTCGATAAAATTGCCTCTTCCGTTTTTGCGGGAAAGTTTGAGGCGAATGTCAGGAGTTTCTCTCCATTCTATGGATTCAGATTCACTGATGTAAAATTATATCCCACAACCGACTGGGGTCAAAAGCCTGTAATGACCGCTAAAGAGCTGGGGATCTCCTATAATCTTCCAGTTATCATCTTCGGTAGATTGAAAATTTCTAAAATTTCCATCCACGGATTGGAGTTGGACCTTAAGCAAAAAGGAAACCTTTGGAATATCTCCTCCGTTCTTCCTCCTAGCAAAAAAGAAGAAGCCCCCGCCGAAAAATCAGAACCTCTTACTGAGATCAGGACTTATTTCCCAGTCAGCGCATTCTTAGAATTAGATCTGAAAGACATCAATGTTCGAGTAAATTCAGAAAACGGATCCAAATCGTACTCCGCCGGGTTAGAAGGGTTGGAGCTTGGATTTCTTTTGGATACGAATCGTTTTACTCGGATTCCATTTGATCTGAAAGTTTTAGATCTGATAGATGAGTTCAAAGTAAAATTGAATCCGGAGAATCAGATCAAACTTAGATTCCAAGATTCTTCCGGAGGACTGGATCATCCGTTTAGATGTACATTAATTTGGGAAAGGGTAGAAGGTTCCAAATCCGGGTTCCATTCCAAGCTCGATCTTGGCTCAGAAAAAATACCGATCCGAATTGCAAATAGAGTCAGCGCACCTTTCGGCTTTTCTTTAAAATACGATTTAGATGTTTCTCCGGAGAAGAAGGAACTACTACTTAGAAATTTAGAATGGAAAGTTGGAGAAGACACCTGGTTAGAAGGTAGCGGAAAAATTTCAGACTTTGCCGCAGATTCAGGAAACGTAAATCTTGCGATTCAAAAGTCGCGTATACGCCTCACACCTTTATCAGATTTTTTGCATAGTCTTGGATTCAACTCCTTCTCCATGAGTGGAGAAGCAAGTCTTGCTCCCATTTTGGCGGAAGGTGGCTGGAACAATCTTAGAGTCCTAGGAGAAGTCCGCGGAAATTCACTAGATTTTAAAGTGGGGAAGAAGAGACATTCAATCCCAGTATTCAATATGGATTGGGATATTCGGATCGATCCACAGAGTGAAAAAGATCCGGGATCCAAGATTCCGCTCCCTTGGATGAGATCTTTTTCATTCAAAAATTTGAAAGTAATCTATAATGAAATTCTGTTGGAGGGAAATTTAAATTATTCTCAAGCAGAAGGACCGAATCTGAATTTGAAATTAGACAATTTTGGACTTGGAGATTATCTAACTGGATACTCCGGAAAATTTTCTGCGGAGCTTACCGCCTTTGGAAAAGATTTTTCCGGGTTGGATACAGGTTTAAAATTAAGAGCAAGAGGTTTTAGATTTCCATTAGGCAGAGGGAACTCCGGAAATATAAATTTGGAGGGAGGTCTAAAAGCACTATTCCTTTTCCCTAAAAAAGCATGGGGCCTTGAGGAAATATTAGTATCTAATCTGAACCTACAAGCCTTCTCCCCTGAAGGAAACTCCGCTGCAAAATTAAATACAGGTGGAAGGATCGGACTTGGAGAACCATTCGTATTAGATCTGAAGAAAGCGGGACTCGATCTAGATTTAGAACATCTTGTCCCTCTTCTTCCTTTATCACTCCGAGAAACATTGATCCCTGTCAGAAACCAAGTAGGCAAAAAGATCGGACTGGATGGGGATTTTTATTATTCACTCGGAAAACAAGGACAGAATATCCAGGGAAGTCTTGGTGTAGATCTTCCTGGAATGAATTTACGAGATGGAAAACTTTCTTTAGATCTAAAGATGATAGGAAGTCCAAGCTCCAAGATAAAAATTGATAAACTTGAATTAACTGCATTTTCAAAAAAATTATATTTGGGACTAAGTGGAGAATTGGCCAGGGCTTCTAAAAACGGTCCTCTTCCGTCTATGGGAGATTATATTCCAAGCTTGAACGGAGAATTAAAACTTCTTTCCCCTAAAGAAAGTGGCCTTATTAGAGGATTATTTTTTCAGGGAGAGGCCGGGGCCAAATTCAACTGGTACGGAAGTATTGTTCAAGGAAATCTAATATCTAAAAATTCTAATATACTTGTGCAAAGTGGAGTTTGTCCCGGATACGATTGCAAACTGTATCGAATAGACGGGTGGAACGCAGATGTTCCTTTTGCCCATGATCTTTCTGTCAAAGAGACCAAAAATCTAATCGAAGGAAATAAAAGAAAATTCGTGATGAATTACGGTAGGACTCCCGCTCCGAATTTTACGATCCGACAGATCATAGGAAATCATCCTTCCTTAAAAGGGACTCCTTTCGAATACAGTCGGCCCAAGGCGGATGTTCCAGGGCTTTCGGCTAACTTAGAATATTCAGAAAATTATTTACGAATGGATTATCTCAAAGTATATACTCTGGATGGGGAAATTTGGGGCAAAGATATGATCGTTAACGTTGGTTCTGGAGATCCTGAAAAAATGGAGTATTCAGTTTCTCTGAGAGTCAAGGATATAGATCTAAAACAATTACTTCCTGCTAAAACTCAGCCCAAAATTGACGATGGAAAGGTAAAGGCGGATCTGAATCTTTGGGGAAGGAATCTGGGAGATCCTGTCCCAAATTTAAATTTGTTCTTTAGTATCTATCAGATCGGAAACGATTTCGGAAAAAGTGCGATCAATATTTTTGCACCTTCTAATATCCTCACTGATTTTATTTACGGAAGTTATGCAGTAGATAAGATAGAATTGGAATTGTCTAAAGGATTGGTTTACGCGGTGATCCTATTCAAACGTTCTATTTTAGGAACTATCATCCAGTTGGAGAATAACCAGGTATCCCAACAGAGAATGCCTTTGGCAAACTTTCTCAAACGTGCCCAAAACGAGATCGAAACTTTCAACCAGTAGAACTTATGAAGAATATTCTCAAATCCTATATTATTCTTTTTGTATCCTTTCCCTTGTTTGTATATTGCCCCATAAAGGCTCCTCCTATCACGTTCACCCAGACACAAACTGCGGCGGAAAAACAAATGTTGGGAGAGGATCGAAATCTTGAAAAAGATGGCTGGCTTATAGCCTCTATCAAAACTTCTTCTTCAGGCTCCGAGATCTGGGAAAGAGATCTGATCAAGGAAGAATTTGGAAATACTTCTGATAATCAATTCTATATGGCGCTTCGTATCCTGGCTTATTTAGCGAGAGAACTGAGAGAATATAGAAGTCTTGGAGTTTTGGCCGAAGGGTTAGATGGAAAAGTCAGATGGAATCCTAAGATCAAGGAAGCGGGCGCGGAGAAAATTTTCCAAGATCAAAAACGAAAATCTCGAATAGATGATCTAATTAAGCTCACGAATGAAAATAGAGATATCGTAATTAAAGAAAAGTTAAAGAAGGCATTCTCGGATCCAAATCGTTTAATTGCTGAAAAAGAGAAGGCCATAATCAAAGAAAGTATCCAAACAACTTGGCTTCGTTCAGCGGATATAGGGGAATATTACGAGGCTTCTGCTGGTAATTGGAAAAAGAAGGAATAGTTTTTGATGAAACGCGGGGTTCTATTCTTCTCTCTATTTCTATTTTGTAATTGTCTCGTTTTTATGCCGGCCCAAAGAGTAAGGCCTATCGAATTCGACTATGGTCCCATCTCTAAAAACTATTTTAATCCTGAAAATGACAAACCATTTCCTTTAACTGTACAAAGAGGAAATAACCTATATAACTCCACCACCAAGGATGGAAGATATCTTTTTTATACTACGGGACAAAAAGGAAATTATGATATTTGGTTTAGAGATCTTAAGAGTTCCATTGTAGTTCCTATTACGGAGCATCCTTCTTCAGAATATAAACCTGCGATCAGTCCAGATGGTAAAAAGTTAGCATTTGTATCGGAGCAATATGATACAGCAGGAGATATAGTTCTTTTAGAAATAGAACCTGAAGTCTGGGCAAAGAAGATATTAGAAGGAAAACGATTTCTAAACGATGACTTCGAGTTTATTACGAATCTAGAATATTCTGATATTTCTAAGTCCGATAAATTTTCAGATTCGGATCCCATTTGGGGAAAGGACAGTAGAGTGCTATTGTTTTCCTCGGATAGATTAACTCCAGGAACTCCAAACTTGATCTTATGGGATACAGAAGGAAAAGAAAAACCTGTCTTACTTACAAGGTCCGGAGCAGTAAATCCGTATTGGTCCCAAGATGGAAACACAATTGTTTATCTATCTTATTCGGATTCCAGAGAAGGTGAGATCTATTCTCTGGATCTAACGACCAGAAAAACAAAAAGACTGACAAATGATTCTTACTTAGATTTTTCTCCAAGCTTATCTCCTGATGGTAGATATTTATTTTATACTTCCATTCGTTCCGATTCCGATGGAAATCGAAAATTAGACGAGAGAGATAATAGCTTAATTATTCGGTTGGATCTTTCTGATATGAAAGAGAGAAGGCTAACATCCGGGAATTTTTCCTTATTTGATACGAAATATTCCTCTTTTAATGGAGGAAGTATTTTATTCACCGCATCATATTACGGAACCTTAAATATTTATTTTCTTCCTTTAAGCGGATCTATTCCTAAGGCTTCTAATATTTCGGCACAATTCGAGCTGGCTAAAGAATACGGCAAGAAACAGTCATTAGATGATTATTTATTAGCGTTGGATTCCTTAGAATTATATTATAAAGAAGATCCTCTTTATCCGGTTTTTAAAGCGAAAGTCCTAAACGAAAAATATTCAATCTATAAGAAATCTGGTAAAACCTCAGAGATCAAAAAAGAGATGAATGCGTCTCGTTTGGATCCTAAATGGGGATTCGCCTATGTATTCTATTTGGAATCGGAAAACAAAGGGATCCCGGAGATCAAAGAATATTTTTCTAATATTCGAAACCATGCGGATACACAAGTGGCAGGCGCAATCTTAGAAGAGATCGGAAATTTGGAAGAGAGATCAGGCAAGATAGATGCCTCACTGAACTCGAAGCAGGAATTAGTGGCTCGATTTCCGGGATATTATAATATTCATGAAATTTTAAGAAATATTGGAGCTCTTCAGCTTAAGGAAGCAAAGAGGAAGGATTGGGCTATTCCTTCTACACTTCTGCAAGCTGCAAATGAATCGGAATCTAAAACGATAGAACTCAGGAATTTATACGGCCTTTTTGAGGAGCAGATTTTTGTTGGAAAATCGGATTCTGAAAAAATTTCTCTCTCTGAAAAAATAGAATTATCAAATAAGATAAAAGAACTCTCTCCTGTATTGTATAGATTTTTAATGTATACGAAGGCGTCTGGGCTTTCTGGACAAGGAGCATATGTTGAAAGTAATTCTATACTGGAGCCCTTATTAAAAGATATCACTCCTAAGGACCCACTCTTTCTTAGAATCCATCTATTAAGGTCTTCTAATTTTAAAGGACTGGGAAGTGTTCGCTATTCTCTAGAATCTCTTCGCACATTTTTGGAAAATTACGATCATGATTCAGGAGTGGAAATCTCTGATAAGGAAATGGAAAGATTCTTTATCTATTTTGAGAATTTAGCCCGGAATTACGAGAACAGGTCTGACTTTTTCCAAGCTTCTCTCCACTATTTCTATAATACTGAAAATATGTTCTTAGCAAAGAGTAAAAGCCTCTTTCAGGATACAGTGTATAAGGATTACGCCATCTATTATCAAAAATTGATGGTAGATACTTCTTTTAAATTAGCGAGATCTGTAAGTGAAAAGAATGCCTCAGGCATTTTAGGAAATTTGAATCCTATTGAATTTGATCCATTAGATAAAAAAGAGGGACTCGTTTATATAGATCAATATTTCGAAAAAGAAAAGATTTTGCCTCGGGCTCGGGCCTTCTTGGATCTAGCCACACTTTATGGATATGCGTATTATCTAATTAATCGTTCCGTAATTCGCGAAACATTTTATTATAATTCCGGTACAATGGATCGGATTAAGAAAGAAGCAGCTCTTAGAGATTTTAAACAAGCAGAGTATGAGCTTAGATGGATCATATTTGCAGAACCTACCTATCATGATGCTTATCAACTTTTAGGTTGGTTATACCAATATGTTGACATTATGAAGTCCAGAAAGCCTAACGACAAAGAGCCTGCTGATGAAGATAAATATAAGGATGAATATTCTAAATATTTCCCTGAAAAAAACTTTGAAGAGAATATAGAATTATATAGCCAGATCTTGGAATTATTAGGAGAAAATTTCCATAACAAAAAAGCACTTTCAGATCTGAGATTGAATCTAGGCAATAATTACTTTTTATTGAAGAACTATCCCAAGGCAGATGAACAATATTCATTAGTAGAATCTTATTCTAATTACATAATATCTAAAGCGCAATTTGAAGATTACAGACAGAAGGCCGTCTTCTTATTTAACTCAGCTCGTGCTTCCATGTACATGTCGAAGTATGGGGATGCCGTCAGAAAATTAAAAACTGCATCGGATCTATATTCTAAAAATGAATTCTTACAATTATATTCTGGAACGGATTACGCTAAGAACTTACAAAGTTATAGAGAGAAATTGACGCTTCTTCGGACCCTGACTGGCCTGTCTCATATGGAACTGGGGGAATATGCACAGGCTCTTCCTTATCTGACAGAAGCATTAGAGTTGAATGATCCTTCTAAATTGGTAGATCCGATCAATATCAGAAATGCATTAGCAATTTCTTATCAAAAATTAGGTTATATTTCTAAATCCGAAGAGAATTTGAAAGAAGCAGAGAAGGAAGCTTCTTCTCGCACCACTCTTTGGCTTCCTAAGAAGGTGAGTCCCAAATTTTGGGAATCTGTTTGGGATTCTATTTGGGATATTGTTTTTGACACAGTTCTTCCAGACTCCGTTCGTATTTCCGGTTCAGGTAGATTTCCGGAAGCTATTCCTCCGGTCTTCCAGCCATTATTATCTTCAGGGATAAGAGTGAATAATCTTGTATTAGAACAAAACTATCGCTTAGCCGCAGAAGAAACAAATAAACGATTAGAATATGCGAGTAAAAAAGGTTTGAGAAAGACCTTGGCAGGACAATTGATCCAGTCCCAGTCCTATGCCGATCTAGGATTTTTTCAATATAAAAGAAATGAATTCGAAAAAGCTAAATTAGCATTTTTAGAAGAAAATGAATTTCTCAAGGATTCTGCAAATCTTGTCGGAAAATCGACAAGTAGTTTTAAAAGATATTTATATTCTTTATTCGCTTCTATAGAAGCCACTGACCAAAAGGATCCAATTAGTCATTCGGAAGAATTGAGCGAGGCTCTGAAAGAGCTAAACAAATTTAAAAGAGAATCTATGGAAAACTGCCTTTCTTCTTGGTCGGAAGATCTGTTGGAAGGGAATTTGGTTTGTTCAGAAGCATTCTATAAGCAATATTATGATTTTGATATATTGAAAGCGACTGTTCTTTATTATTTGGGTGAGGAAAATTTTAAAAAAGGGGAATGGTTAGAAGGTTTTGAAAAATTAGGGATCTCTTCTTCATTGCTCGAAACTCCTTCCGGGTTGCCAAAGGAGATCGTTGGGCTTTCTAAAGATCCATTTCAAAGGAAAGAAAGAGTATTTCACTTTCTAAGCAGGGCCAGCGTTTTATACAGATTAGGTGACTTAGAAAAAGCCGAGGAATGTTTAAAAGCTGCAGAAGAGATGGCAAACGTCTTCTATTTTGGAGCTGAACTCATTCAAACCTGGGTTTTACAGGCAAGATTGGATCTGAATTCTAAAAAGCCAGATAAGGCAAAGGTCAAATTATCCAAAGCAGAGGAACTTCTTAAGAAACAATTTCATCTCATCTCGGATAATAAAAGTTTTCTCCTCAGGGACTTATATGAAACAAAAATAAGAGCCGAGTTGGATTCTGGAAGTACAAATACAGCTTTTAACGATTGGACCAGACTCCAGAGATTATTAAATTTCCGTAATTTTCAAAAAGGAAATTGGGAATTTAGAGAAGCTCGAACAGAATATGTAAAATTTGAATCCGATTGGAAATATTACAAAAATACTTACTCAAAATATCAGTTTGCACTGGAAACTAGGGGGGATATCAAAAGAGAAGAACTTGCCCTTGTCCAAGCAGCTTCTCAAGTTTCTAAATCTCTAGAAGTTTTAAGATCTAAATTTCCCAAGAAGGCTGCATTCTTAGATCCTTTTGGCATCGTCGCAGAAGATGTCATAAAACAAAACGAGACTGAAATTCGTTTGTTAGAATCTAAGGGATCAATATTTGCGCGGATCAAAACTGTTTCTTCATTAAGATTCCAAAATTTTGAAAATGAATCCAAGGCGGAAAGCTGGATTAAGTCCAATTTTGAAAATTCTGGCCGCAGTCTTATTTTGGATCCGGGAAATACATCTATAGGTGAAAAATTAGGTTCACAAATCCCGGGAATCAGTTTTAAGCTTTCTTCTTCTGTTTTAAATAGAGATGAAAGAACCCCTAAGGTAATTTCTTCTTTTTTACCTATTGCCGGTTGGAATTATAGAAAGATAGATTCTGATTCTTGGACAGATATATTAGAAGATACTGATGTTCTTATTAGTCCTTTCCCAGATTTAAAAGGAGATTCTGCCTTTGGGGAAAGAAAGAAGGATGTAATGGAGCTCAGGGAAATATTTTCCAGAGAACATAGAATAGGTGCTGTAATCTTTACTTACTCCGAAAAACCGAGCTGGCATCAGATCATAAAAGCATTTACTGGGCTTTCAGGTTCGGGCGTAAACCTGATGTATCTATGTCCTGGAGAAACTTGTATAAAAGAATCTTTGGAAGAAATTTTTACGGGCAAAACATCTAACACAGCAATTCGATTTGGAAGAGCTTTAGAAAGATCCGAAAATAGAAATGTTGAAGCGGAAAGGCTTTTTGCTAAGTCTAGGAAAGACGAAAGAATTTCAGATTCATCTGAAGTATTTTCTGGTCTGCATAAGGCCCGTTCTTATGCGGAACCTAATTCAAGTTTAGCTCTAAAAATTGAATCTGATTTATTAAGAGCCTACCATAGATCAAAACCTGATTCCTCTTTGGATAAAATTTTTTCCTTACGTTATGAAAATCGAGATCTAAATTCTCAAAAAGAATTAGGATTAAACCTATGTTTATCCCGCTTACTGGAAACTGAATACAAGGATTGTGGAGAGATCTCTCTGCCGGAAACTAAGAATGAAATTATAAACGGAATATTAACTTTAAAAGAAGGAAAATTTCCAGGTAATTCTCTTAACACGAATATTTCAGTAGATAGATATGACCCATTCTTATTTAGATTAAAAGTTTCTAATTTAGCTTTGGAAGCTTATTATCCTGATCTGGCTTCTTCTCAACTTGAACTTGCTAAACAATTCATCTCGTCCGGATCAGATCTGGAGATCTGGAAGAAAATGGAGGAAAGGATTCGCAAAGAAAAGGCTCTTTTGGAAGAAGAGGAAGATTGGTTCGAAAATTCGAATCAAATCGAGTTAGATCCTCAAGATAGAAATTATCCGAGGCATTTGGCCTTTTTAGAAAATCGTAAAAAATTAGGACACAGGTTCTCTCCTCTTTCTTTATATTCGGAGATACATAGTTCTTCCAAGGTTTTGTTCGAGGCCTTGGATACTGAGTTCAGATCTTCTGTTTTGGATCTCCTACGCTATTCTCTTCCAGAGGAAACCGGAAAGGAAATGGAAGAATTTTTGAATTCATTTGTAGATCTGGAAAAGTCTAAGAAAAATTTTCCAAGACAAGTGAAGATCATGTTGGAGTTTTCAAAAGCATATCTTTCCCGAGGAGATCTTGATAAGGTGAAGTATTGGATCTCTAAATCGAAAGGAATTTCAGACGAACTTTACTCTTCCGAAATTGAATTTATTAATTCCAAAATTTACTATTTAGAGGGCAAAAAGCCTGGCGAAATCTCTGAGTCCGGCTTTTCGGATTATCTTTCCGAATACGAAAACGCTTCTTCTAAAAAATCTTCCGAATTTGTGGAGTTAACAAATCGTTTTGTTAAGCATCGAAAAAAGAAGAAGTTTAGTCCGTCTGAAAGAAGAGAGCTTAACGATTTTATAACATATTTACAGACACTTTCCTTTCAGCAAAATGATTCAGAAACATTCTTTGATCTAGGATTGATCAAGGATAAAATTTCGGGAGTACGTTCTGCTATGTTTGGTCGTTCAGTTTCTTATTCTGATCTCCCTCTTTTTAATAAAGTGTCATTTGCTTTAGAAGATCGGATCCCTGAAAACCAAGAGTTCCTGGCTCTTATGGACCTTGGCTTAAAAACTTTCTATATTAAATTTACAAAAGGTAAATCTAAGGGTGATCTTGCTTTTAAGGACAATCGAAGAATAAGGGCTTCCATTTATAAATACAACGAAGAAGCAGATAAAGGCGGAGCAGAAGTTTTATTGAGAGAAGCATTGGAAACTGAAATTCGCCAGAATATTCGTCCTGCTAAAAATAAGACCACGTATTTGTATCTTTCTTCTTATCATTTCTTGGCGCCTATTTTGCCTAAGTCGGAAGAAGAAATCTATTATGTTGCAGATCCTGAAACTTTGCTTAAAAATCCTGTACACAAAGAGAAGGAAGAATTCTGGGATGGATTTGGGATCGCAACCAAAGACGATTCGAATTCTCCGGATTGGTATTCTAAATTACTCCAGTTGGAAAACTTAGAACTTTCTCCTAGGGGAAATCTATCGATCACTCCTTTTCATGTGGTTCGTATCCCTTTGGTAGAAGATAGAGAAAAAGGAATTTTGTTTGGAAATCGCTCCATTTCTGAAGCGGAACCTGGAGCTTTGCAAGGTGTTTGGATGTTATCTTCTTCTTTTTTGGAAGGTTTTGGAAATGCTTCTTTAAACTTAAGAGATTCATTATATTATTTAGGAAAATTCTGGAAAGGCCCAGGGATAGTGAATCTTGGATTTCAGACGGATACTCATAATTCCAGATTTTTAAAAGAGATTTCTTCCAGAAAGGAAGACTCTAAAACTTCTCTTCGAAATCGTTTTTTGAAAACGATGGAAACTATGAGAGAAGTTTATCCAGTAGATAAATACTGGAACGGGTATAGATTGTTTACTACATCATTTATTTCGAAAGAATAAACTATGTTGGAACTCCAACACAGAGATTGAGATTGCCCCCACCCTGGTTCGGGTGGGGGGAGTGGCTCGTGGGAGAGCGTTATCCGCATATATCACAAAAATAGCAACTCCGCAACTAAATTTTGGATCCTACTTTTGTTGGAATTCCAACATCCAAAACGGAATCACTTCTCCTCCAATAGTGCCTTCCTCTCTTCTGCGCTCTTCTCTTTCAGCTTTCTCATCTCTTCATGGAATTTGGAGAAATCTTTCCCCACTTCCTCGAATCTTCGTTTAAAATATCCTGACCCAGAATTATATCTTAGCATTCCAATAAAGTCTTCGTTATTCCAATCTTTTTCAGCGAGCTTTTTGGAATTGATCTTAGTCCATTTTGTTTGTAAGATCTTTTTTCGAAAGTTGGAAATGATCTCCGCTTTTTTCGCACGGAGGACATCTTCTACGCCACCTTTTGAATATGCGGTCTTGAGTAAATTTGCAGTTTCTATAATTAAATTTTTATAAAGTTTAGTTTCTTCTTCTGATCTTTTTCTTTCTTCTAAAAGTTTTGAGCCACCGATCTTTAAAACATATTCGTCCGAACCTTGGTCTTCTACAAAACTCGCATAACTTTCATTAAATAAAGTATCGCCAGGGAAATATACTGTAGCGTGAGCCATTTCGTGGATTACAATCGAGGCTAGATCTCCTGGATCTTCGTAAAGTTGAGAAGAAAATAACGGATCTTCGAACCATCCCAAAGTAGAATACCCTGCAGTGATACGTATTCTCGTATCGAAGCCTTGTTCTTTCAGGGACTGTTCTTCTTCTTTTGCTTTTTCTAATAGGAAATATCCTTTGTAAGGAACTGTTCCTGCGATCGGGAACCACCAAGTATAGGATTCGAATTTTAAAGGATGGCAAGCGCTTACATGCCAACCAATTGCAGGTCTGTCCAATTGAACAAAACTTTTAAATCCACCTTCAGGAGAGAGAGCCAGTTCTTGGACTCCGAAATCTCTGATCTTCTCCACTTCTTTCAATTTTGTCTTGGTGGTCTCAGGTATTTCAGGATCACCTAAAACTTCTGAGATTGGTTTTCTTTGTAGTAATATCTTAGCCTGTTCTTTTCCAAGATGATAGAGATAGGGAATACATCCTTGGCCGGAAAAGAATAGAAAAAATAAAACAGGTATGCCGGAAAAGAATCGGAGTCGACGATTCTTTCCGTTAGGTAGAAGGTGGGTTGAGTCTGATTGCATGAATATTCGTCTTCCTAAAATCGTATGGATCAATATCGGACTTTTGGTTTTATTCCTGTTCGTCCTTATTCTTCCCGGAGAAGGAGGTTTGTCCTCCTTTTTCCGCGGCAGCAAACCTCTTGGTTATTCCGACCAAAAAGCCGGGATCCAATTACAGAATGCTTTTCGAAATGTTTATAACTCTTCAAAGGATTCCGTAGTTTCTATTCGAACCAAAAAAACAGAAGCGATTACAAGCCCTTACCAATATTTCGATTATCGAACAGAAAAACTTTCCTCTTTCGGGAGCGGATTTCTCATCCACGAAAAAGGATACGTTGTCACAAATTTTCATGTGATCTCTGATGCGGAAAGTATAGAAGTGATCGCTTCAGATGGTAGTGTTTTCCCAGCTAAATTTGTGGGAAGCCATGAAAGAGCGGATATTGCTCTTCTCAAAATTAAAGAGGGAAGTGGGCTCAAACCTGTATCCTTCGGTGATTCCGACAAAATAGAAGTCGGCGATTGGGCGATCGCAATCGGCTCTCCTTTCGGTTTGGAAAGATCTTTTTCAGTTGGCGTAGTTTCTGCAAAGTATAGAGAAGATTTGGATGAGACCGGACAGACCCATATCCAAACGGATAGCATGATCAACCCAGGTTCCAGCGGCGGGCCACTTCTCAATATTTACGGAGAAGTCATCGGGATCAATCGTTTGATCCGAAGCGACTCAGGTAGGAACACCGGCATTGGTTTTGCCATTCCAATGAATTATGCCAAAAAAATTATCCAGCTCATCGAAGAGAATAAGGGGAGGATTATCCGTCCTGCCACCTTGGGTGTGATGGCCACAGTTCCACTTCCGGATCATAGAAAGACTCTCGGAATTCCTGCGGATTGGAAGGGAGTTCTGGTATATGATATGGATCCAGGTTCTTCCGCAGAAAGTTCCGGTTTGAAACGATATGACTTCATTATGGAAGCAAACGGAGTCCAAGTTAAAAATATTAATGATCTGAGGGAACAGGTCGGAATAGTAGGATTAGGCGGCAGGTTAAAACTTAGGATCTACAGGGAAAAAAACCTGGAAGAACTGACCGTTCGATTGATACAGAAATAATTTTTCTAAAATCATAAGGCTAGACATGAGAAGAAATATCGTTCATAGCGGTGCTGATGCTCTCATTTACGAGATCCGTCAGATCGTAGGAGTCGCTAAAAAGTTAGAAGCTCTCGGAGTTCCGATTACGTACGAGAATATCGGGGACCCCATCCAAAAAGGAGAAAAGGTCGCTCCTTGGATGAAAAAAATTGTATCTGATCTGATCCTCGAAGACAAGTCCTGGGCCTATACGGCTACGCAAGGATTTGAGAAGACCAGAAATTTTTTAGCGGACAAAGTGAACGAAAGAGGCGGGGCCCAAATCACCGCCGATGATATTTTATTCTTTAATGGACTCGGTGACGCAGTCGCTAAAATTTTCGGTTTCTTAAGAAGAGAGGCTCGAGTTATAGGACCAAGTCCAGCATATTCTACTCTTTCTTCTGCGGAAGCGGCTCACTCCGGTTATGAGCATATGACCTATAACTTAAATCCTGAGCAGGGGTGGATGCCTGATCTGGAAGATATAGAGAACAAGGTCAAATATAATGACTCGATTGCAGGTATTCTTTTGATCAATCCGGACAATCCAACCGGCGCAGTATATGATAAAAATGTAATGCGTGAGATAGTTAAGATTGCGGAAAAATATGATGTAATGCTTATCTGCGATGAGACTTATGCTCATGTGAATTATTCCGAAACCGGAACCATTCATCTTTCAGAAGTGATCGGAAATAAGGTCCCTGGAATGGCGCTTCGTTCTGTGTCCAAAGAATTTCCTTGGCCGGGTGGAAGATGCGGCTGGTTGGAGATATTTAACAAGGATAAAGATCCTGTTTTTGCACGTTATGTAAAATCTCTTTTGGATGCTAAGATGTTGGAAGTATGTTCTACCACTCTTCCTCAAATGTCAATTCCTGAAGTTTATTCCCATCCTCAGTTTCTTCCTCACTTAAAAGAAAGAAATGAAAAGTTCAAGAAGAAGGCAAAACTTGCAACCGACTCTTTTAAAGGACTGAAAGGTGTTACAGTTGTGGAACCTAAGGGTGCATTCTATCTTACTGTTGCATTTGATAAGGGAATTTTGGGAGATAAGATGACTCTTCCTATTTCCAATTCTAAGGCAGAAGAATTTATTCGCCCTCTACTTGGAAATTGTGCTCCAGATCGTAGATTTGTGTATTATCTTCTGGCATCTACAGGTATTTGTGTGGTTCCACTTTCTTCTTTCTGTACGGATAGGGATGGTTTTAGGGTTACTCTTCTGGAAGAAGACGAGGAAAAATTCCGTTGGATCTATAATACTTTAAGAAAGAGTATAGAGGACTATACAGCGTCCGTTTAGGATATGAAAAACGATAAAGAAAGAGTTCCTAAGATCGGAGTAATGGATTCCGGAATGGGAGGACTTTCCGTTCTTAAGGAACTCTTAGAACTTCCGTATTCTGCAAACTTTATCTATTATGGAGATCTTGCAAATGCTCCTTATGGGGAGAAGAAGACTTCCGAAGTTTTGGAACTCACTCGCAATGTATGTAATATTTTCTTAAAGGAAGAAGTAGATGCAATCCTTCTTGCATGTAATACCGCAACCTCAGCTTCTGCTTCTAAATTAAGAGAAGAATTATCCGTACCAGTATTTGGTATGGAACCTGCAATCAAACCTGCACTTCTTTCCCATCCTGGTGAAAAAATTGCGTTACTCGCTACTTCAGTCACTCATAGGGAAGAAAAATTGCAGGACTTAAAGTCCGAATTAGGCGCGTCCGAAAGAGTAGTTCACTTGAATTGTGACGGTCTTGCTACACTAGTGGATCAAGGAAAATGGGAAGAAGCAAAACTTCTTCTCAAAAACATATTACAAGTCCCTAAAGAACAAGGGATCCGTGCGCTTGTGTTGGGATGCACTCATTACGTATTTCTGAAAAACGAAATCAAAGAGCTCTATCCGGAAGCAATTCTACATGATGGGAACCTCGGTACCGTCCGCCATTTAGTCAGATCTCTTCATTTGGATGAAAAACAAGGTCATCCGAATTACAATCTGTTCTTTTCTTCCTCGGTAAACATAAAGGAAACGGAAGGTATAGCCTACCAGTTATTACAAAAAGTATCCCCATAACAGGTGGAAATTTTTTTCCTACAGCCTTTTTTTTTAGTTCCCGGTCTAGGTGCTTTGTATTAGCTTTATGAATCCGTATGAACTCTATATCCATCTCAAAGTTAGTTACGATCCTATTAGTTCCGAGCTTGTTCTTCTTCTGCAAACCTAAAGAAGAGGAAACTACGGATGCAATCGTCTCCTTTATCGTAGGAAAAGCGACTGCGGAAAAAGCAGGCTCCGTTCTGAAAGCAAGTGATCGTGTTATTGAATCCGAAATCGTAAAAACGGATAAGGATGCTACCTTGGATCTAACCACTACTCTAGGGACAGTTCGTCTCTTAGGTGGTTCAGAGGCTTCCATCGCGGCATTGAGAGCGGATCAAAATTATATTAAGATCAACTCAGGCAATATTTTGGTAAAAGTAGCCAAACTGAAAAAGAACGAATCTATCTCTATCGATACTCCAACCGTAGTAGCTGCTGTTAGAGGAACCCAATTTTGGGGCCAAGTGAATCCTGCTAACGAAACAGGAACATTTGCAGTGAGAGAGGGGAGTGTTCAGATCACAAGAAAGGACGACGAGGCACGAGTTTTGGTAAAAGCTGGAGAAGCTGTCGACTTAGGACCTGGGATTAAGGCCCTAAAAGTTCGCCCTGCAGCTGCCGGTGAGCTCTCCGCAATGGAACAAATCGATCAAATGAAATAGCTTTTTTTCTGGGCATTAGATCCGATTCGGGAATTCTGTTCTGGAGCGGGTCCATGCAAGAAGAAATCAGTTATAAATCCGCCGGAGTCGATACAGAAGCCGGCCAAGAATTCGTCAAAAAGATCAAACAAAACGTAGAATCCACCCATGGCCCCAGAGTTCTAGGCGGGCTTGGAGGATTTTCAGGCGCTTTTGACGTTTCCTTTCTTAAAAATTATAAAAATCCTATATTACTCAGTGGTACCGATGGTGTAGGCACCAAGGTAGAGCTTGCTCGTTTATTCAATATCCATGATACGATCGGCATAGACCTGGTTGCTATGTGCGTGAATGATATTCTTGTCTCTGGTGGAGAACCTTTATTCTTCTTAGATTATATAGCCTGCGGTAAATTGATCCCGGAAAGAATGGAAAGGATTGTTGCGGGGATCGTGAAAGGATGCAAACTTTCAGGTGCTGCATTGCTCGGTGGTGAAACTGCGGAACATCCCGGCACTATGGACCCCGACGAATACGACTTAGGCGGATTCGTAGTAGGTGCGGTAGAGAAGGAAGACTTAATAGATGGATCTAAGATTAAACCCGGAGATATCGTTTTAGGTTTAGAATCTTCCGGTCCTCATAGCAATGGATTTTCTCTTATTCGTAAATTGTATTTAGATGGAGGAAGAAAACTTCCCGCAGACCAAGGGTTAGTCGGTTTCTTAAAGGAATTTGCACTTCGTCCTACGAGGATCTATGTCCAAAGTATACTAAATCTTACCAAGAAGGTGGAAGTGAAAGGAATGGTCCATATCACTGGTGGGGGTTTTTACGAAAACATTCCTAGAGTGTTTTCTGATTCCTTAGCAGTAGAGATCCAAAGAGAAAAACTTCCTGAAAATCCTTTCTTTGCAAGAGTTCAAAAAGATTTTCCGAATTTATCTGAAAAGGAATTGTATTCCACTTTTAATATGGGAATCGGATACATAGTCATCGTTTCTCCAGAATCGGTAGCTGATGCTACTGCGGCTTTGGAAGAAAAAGGAGAACTGGTCCATAAAATCGGAGTAATCACTTCGAAAAATAAAGAGTCTGTTCTTTTTGTCTGAATTTTTCAAACCGGCAGATTTATGGATCGGATCCAAGCTCTATTAAAAAATCCAGTTTTCATCTTATCTAAAAAGAATCCATTCATGCTTTCCAGATGGAGTATTCTATACGTACTCCTCGGAATCTTTGCGGGAGTATTCTCCGCGGTGTTTTGGAAAATCCTAGAATATCTTACCAAACTTTTGGCTGATTTCCAGGGACATTACATTATTTTAATCATGACCTCGGCAGGTTTAGGGATAGGTCTTCTTATTTACTTTTTGGGGGAGCCCGGAGAAATTTCATTAGTAATCGATAATATTCGTTTCAGGGGAGGAAAGCTCGATCCTAAGAATAATGCTTCTATGAGTTTATCTTCATTGCTTAGTATTTCTTCAGGAGGAAGTGCAGGTCCCGAAGCTCCTCTTGTACAAATTACTGGATCTTTCGGAAGTTGGTTTGCGGAGAAGTTAGGATTAGAGGGAGAAGAACTTCGATCCATGACTATCGCCGGAATGGCCGCAGGATTTACTTCTCTATTCGGTTCTCCTTTAGGAGGAGCGCTATTTGCCTTGGAGATCCTACAACATAGACATGTGGTAGAGTATTACGAAGCGTTATTGCCTGCGTTCCTTTCTAGTTGTAGTGCATACTTTGTGTTCTTGTTTATGACTGATATGGGAATTGGGCCAACTTGGGAATTTCCTCAATATATTCCTGGTGGAATAGAAGATTTTCAATATGCGATCGGATTTGGAATGGCTGGAGCGCTCGTAGGATGGATCTTTTATGGAATATTCAGAATTACTAAATTTTCTTTTTCTAAAATAACTCTTCCCATCTTTGTAAAAACCACTATCGGTGGATTACTCTTAGGCTGCATTGCGTATTATGAACCTCTAACCCGTTATTTCGGTCATGACCAGTTGAATGAGATTGTAGTCACTAAGGGGAATTGGATCTTTTTCGGAACTCTTGCTTTATTAAAAATATTGGCGATCAATATCACTGTTTCTAGCGGTTGGAGAGGGGGAATTATTATACCGTTATTCTTCGTTGGAGCGGTTGCTGGTAGATTTTTCATGGACTTCTTTCCATCCGAGAACGAATCCTTTTTGCTGATTTGTTTAATGGCATCCGTGAACGCCTCTGTTACAAAAACACCTATTAGCACTACTATATTACTTACTGGTTTAACTGGAGTTTCCAATTTTACTCCTGTGTTATTTGCCTCATTAAGTGGTTATTTCTTGTCTCCTAAGGCTCCGTTTATCAGTTCTCAGGCGGATTCGGTTTAAAAGACGAGGTCCGTATTTTCTCCTGGACGATTTCCAGCAAATCGATAAAAGATAGCCAACTCTATGAGAATTTTCTCTAAAAAGGATCCGTTCTTTCTACTGGCGGCATTCTTATTTTTCGCATACTGTACACCTTCTCCTAAAAAAGCTTTATTAGAGAATGGTGTTATAGATTGGGAAAAATCCCTCCAGCAGGGAAAATGTTTCCGAATGACCGGAAACTGGAAATTTGCCTGGTTGGGCACTGTTCCTGATATAAGTCTTCCCAAAGAACCTGAAAAATTTTCCTTAAGTGTTATCCCAGGTAGCTGGACCAAACATGATTGGCCCGGTTCTGACGAGGGAGAATTTCCAAAATACGGAAAAGCATTGTATAGAGTGGATCTAGTCTCTTCTACTCCTGTAGAAAATTTACATTTGGTTTCTTATGACCAAGGAACAAATTATAGAATACTATTTAACGGAAAATTAATCAATGAGGTGGGAAAGGTAGGAGATCCAACCGAAGATGGCCTGGAACTTAAGACTAGTTATTCTATTCTTCCTACATGGCAAGGCCTAGCTCATCTTGATTTTGAAATTTCGAATTATCAGTATAGAAAAGGAGGACTTTGGAAACCTCCTATCATAGGCACTCCAGAATGTGTAGGCCGATACTATATGGATAGAAGGGATTTAGAAGGAATACTCTGTGGGGGACTTTTCTTTTTAGGTCTATTCCATATTTTTGTATCAGTATTTTATAAAAAAGATTCTTCTGCTTTGATCCTAGGAATTCTTTCCATCACAGTAGGGCTTAGATTGTATTCCACTGGAGTCAGATTATTCCCTGAACATTTTCTGGTAGGACCCGAAATATATCTTAGAACTGAATTTATCTCCTGGTTTATGGGAATGCCTTTGGCCCAACACTTTTTATTGGAAGTGTTTCCAATGAACTTCGGAAAAAAATTCCTGAAGTTGGGATATATTTTCGCCGGAATATTTACACTCATCACTTTGTTTACCGGACCTGCAATCTATTCTTATTTGATCAATCCTTCATATCTTTTGTTTGTTTTTAATGGTGCTTGCGCTCTCGTTGTATTAGCAAGAGCGGTGTCACAGAAAATGCCGGGAGCTTATATCTATCTTACAGGTTTTATCTTCCTTCTATTCTTCATGACGAGCGAGATATTATTCCATGCTGAGTTATTGGATTCCTGGGAGCTGAGCGGAATAGGGGTTGGAATATTTGTACTCGGAAATTCTCTCTCTTTATCCAGCAAAATGTTAAGTGGATTCAGGGAAAGGGAGAAGGTCCAAGAAATCTTGAATACTAATTTGGAAGAGCTGGTTCGAAAAAGGACCAGAGAATTAGAATTTGCAAGAGATGAAGCCGAAGCCGCGAATAAAGCAAAAAGTGAATTTTTGATCAACGTAGATCATGAGGTCCGAACTCCTATGAACGGGATCATGGGAATCACCCAGATGTTATTGGATTCAGATATTAAACCAGAACATCAGGAGATGTTGGAGCTTCTTAAGAGAAGTGGGGATGCGATGATGGTGATCCTTGGCTCCATGATAGATGCTTCTAGTTTGGAAAAAGATACATTATATCTTTTGAATAAACGTTTTAGTCTGAAGGCCTCTATATATGAAGCAGCTATGAGAGTGGAAGATAAGATCCGTAGAAAAAACCTGGATTTCAGTGTGACACTTTCTGATAATCTCCCCGAAACTGTGGAAGGGGACGAAGAAAGATTCAAAACAATGCTTTTGGTCCTTCTTGAAAACGCAGAGAAGTTTACAATGAAAGGATTTGTTAAACTTATAGGGGAGAAGGTCCAGGATAATAATTTAGACTACCGTCTTAGATTTCGGGTCCAAGATTCAGGCATAGGAATTCCGGAAGATAAACTCAGTTCTATATTCAACCCATTCCAGCAGGTGGATTCTGGAGTAACTAAACCTTTTCAAGGAGCCGGACTTGGACTCGCACTTTGTAAGGCCCTCGCTCAGAAAATGGATGGGGATATTTCCGTCCAAAGTGTGCCGGGTAAAGGTTCGGAATTCATACTGGAAATCTCACTATCCAAACCAGAAATCCAATCTTGACATAAGATTTCCTCCTTCCAAGCTGGGTCCAAAGTATATGGGAAGGATCCAAGAACTCAGTCCGGAACTTATCAACCAAATCGCCGCCGGGGAAGTGATAGAATCGGCTCACTCCGTCCTGAAAGAAATGATGGAAAACTCGGTCGATGCGGGAGCAGACACGATCGAAGTGGAATCCAGAGACGGAGGATTGACCTCACTTCTTCTTTCGGATAACGGATCCGGAATTGAAGAAGAGGATATTCCTCTTGCGATCCAAAGACATGCTACAAGTAAGATCCGTACATTAAAAGATCTTGAATTAGTTTCTTCTTACGGATTCAGGGGAGAAGCACTGGCATCCATTGCCTCCGTTTCTAAACTCACGATTGAGACTGGAACAGGACAACCTACCGCTTGGAAGGTAAGAGCGGAAAAAGGACAAATACTTTCCAAAGAATCCATCCCTGGCTTTCAAGGAACTAAGATCCTAGTTGAAGATTTATTCTATAACACTCCAGTCAGAAGGAAATTCCTAAAATCAGTTCGTTCCGAAGATAAGAAGATCCGAGATAAGGTAACTGTTCAGGCTCTCGCAAGAGAGGATATTCGATTTAGATTCGTTCAGGATCATAAAGAGATTTATCGACTTCCCCCTAAAGATAAAAGAGAAAGAATTATAGACCTATTCGGCGAAAATTTCAGGGACCATTTGTTGGAGGTCCAACTGGAAAGAAAAGGTTGGAAGGCAAAAGGTTATATTAGTGATCCAGACTTTTATAAATCCAATCGTACCGGCCAATTTATATTCGTGAATGGAAGACCTGTAGAAATTAAATATTCTTCTCATCTATTAAAGAAATGTTATGATGAACTTCTTCCTCCAAATGCTCATCCTTACTGCTTCTTATTCTTTGAAGTAGATCCCGAATCAATCGATGTAAATGTTCATCCTGCTAAAAAGGAGATCCGATTTCTGGACGAAGAAGGATTTAATACATTCTTCTTACAATTGATCCAGAAAGAACTTAGATCCAGCACTCCGGTCAGTTTTTTGGAGTTAAAAAACAGACTTTTAAGACCTGAACCTAAGAAAATGGAATCTACGTTATACTCTTTTTCCAGTTCTTCCTCTGCAGGAACAGAACAACAACTTTTAGGAGGAGCACTTTATGAAGAAGTGAAACATTCTCCTTCATTTCCAGTAGAAGCAGTTGGACCTGGCTCCAGATTAGATGATTTGACGGATATTCCGATCAAACATTCGGAGTTTATTCCTAAGAAACATTTCGGTCTTTTGTTTGAAACGTTCATCTTGGCAGAAGGAGAAGATGGTTTTTATATCATAGACCAACATACTGCTCATGAAAGGATCCGTTACGAAGAAGTTTTAAGAAAGCTTAAAAAGAAAAATTATGGGATACAACCTCTTCTCACGCCAATACGTATTCCTGTTTCTAAACAAGAAGCGGAAGATATAAAAGATAGATTGGGAGAATACCAAGAAGTAGGTCTAAAACTGGATTCACTCGGAGAAGATACAATGGTACTTCGAGAAGTACCAGGTTACTTTCTGCCAGGACATGAAAAGGAAATCGTTCTGGATTTTCTAAATCGTACAGGAGGCAAGGAAGTTCCCGAACCTGAGTTATACGATCTTATGGCAAAATGTGTGGCTTGTAGATCCGCAGTTAAAAAGGGAGATCAACTTTCAGACCATCTGATCGCAGAAATGCTCAATCGTTTGAGTTATTGTGAAAACCCATCCCGTTGCCCTCATGGCAGACCAACCTTAGTCAAATTAACCAGAGAAGATCTGGAAAGAATGTTTCATCGCAGGTAAATTTTGAAAACCGAATCCCAAGAACTTAAAAATTCCACGGAGAATGTGATCACCTCTTTAGTCAGACAAACATTGATCGCAAGCGTGATCTTGTTACTCATCGTTCTGATTCTCGCAAGATTTTTTAATGAAAGAGTCACTCAGGTTGCAGGACTCTTCTTGGATTACACTGGCGTATGGGGAGTAGGACTTTCTATATTTATTGCAGACTCAGTGCATGTATTTTTTCCTCCGGATACATTTTTGATCTTAGCGGTGGCTGCAAAGATGCCCGATTTCTGGGTAATCTTCTTTGCTTCGTTTGGGTCTTTACTTGCAGGAGGATGTTCTTATTCACAAGGAAGATTCCTTCTTCCTAAATTAACCGTATTCTCTAAGTTCATTCGAAATCATGAAGAGAAGTTAGAAGTATACGTAAAAAGATTCGGGTTCTGGGCCGTGGTACTTGCAGCCCTTACTCCGTTGCCTTACTCTTGGACCTCAGTTGCAGCAGGTGCAATGAAGATGAGGCTCGATCTTTTTTTTGCTGCTGCACTTTTTAGGATCCCCCGTTTTATTCTTTATTACTATCTAATAAAGGGTGGATGGATCGGGATCTAAACATTCGGATTGACTCTCTTAAGAACCAAAGGTACAAAAGTTTAGATGAAGGACGATTCTCCAAGACTCATTCCCAAAACCAGAAAAGAGCTGATTTTAGAAAATTTAGATTGGTTTGCTTTGCCGGTTCGAATTTCAGAATTGGTGGAGAATGTATTGGATGGAAAGATCAGAGAACAATCCTTAGTGTGCTGTCATAGCGCATGCGATGTGTGCAATTCTACAATCCGCTCCTGCATACGTAAGATCCAAAGAGAATTGGAAGAAGAACTTGGACAGTCTATTTGAGCGAGCTCCTCTTCCTCACAAGATAAGGCCGAGTTCATTTGCTCAGGTCATTGGACAGGAAAAGGCAAAGCTTCAATTACAAAAATATAAAGAACCAGTAAGCATTCTGCTATACGGACCTCCTGGAACGGGAAAGTCCACGATAGCAAGGATTTTAGGTAATACATGGAAATTACCTTTTGTAGAATATAACGCAGTCACCACGGGTGTTGCAGATATTAAAAAATTATTAGAAAGGTCTGAGAAAGAGGGGAGTATTTTACTCTTCTTAGATGAGATCCATAGATTCAGTTCTTCCCAACAAGATAGTTTATTAAAAGGAGTGGAGACCGGAGGAATAGTTCTCATTGGTGCCACGACTGAAAATCCATCTTTTAGAATTACGAGACCTCTATTATCCAGATGCCAGGTGCTTAAACTAGAACCGCTCGGAGAGAATGATCTTTTAGAGATCCTCTCCAGAGGAATAGAATCCTTAGATCCGAAACCGAATATTACAAAAGAAGCAAGTTCTCTTTTAGTCCGTTATTCTGGAGGAGATGCAAGAAAACTTCTCTCTAATTTAGAGGGACTTGTTCTATCCAGAGATGCAGGATCCCAGATAGAAGCTTCTGATATCGAAACATTTTTGGAAAGTAGGGTAATCGAATATGATCAAAGTGGGGAAAGCCATTACGACGTAATCTCTGCTTTTATCAAGTCCGTAAGAGGAAGTGATCCGGACGCTGCATTATTCTATCTAGCAATGATGTTAGAAGGTGGAGAAGATCCGCTCTTTATTGCAAGGAGACTCATTATCCTTGCCTCCGAAGATATCGGAAATGCTTCCGTTCACGGTTTGCCTTTGGCAGTAGCAGGACTTCATGCATTAGAAACAATTGGAATGCCCGAAGGAAGGATCATTTTAGGACAGGTCACCACATTCTTAGCATCTTGTCCTAAGTCCAATGCCTCTTATATGGGTATAGGTTCTGCACTTTCTTTTGTAAAAGAAAGAGGGACAAGTTTAAAGATCCCGAATCGACTGAGAAATGCTCCCACTTCTACTCATAAAAAAGAGGGAGCCGGCCAGGGTTATAAGTATCCTCATGATTTCTGTGGATTTGTGCCTTTCTCCTATTTCCCTGACGATCTTTCAGATAATCCTCCTCAATTCTATAAGCCAACGAAAAACGGAATGGAAGGAAAGATCAAAGAGCATCTGGCTTCTATCTGGAAAAAGATCTCTGGCAAAAATTACGAGTAAGTAATATTATTTTCTTATAAAGTTATTAGTTTCGGGCCGCCTCTGTCTTTGGCAGACCGGACTGCTACGGGCTCGGGCATTCGCCCTCGTCCCTCATATTCATTCGGGACGCTTAGCGCCCTCCGCATCCCTGGCGGGTTTTAGTCGAAGATCTTTCTCCGTGGATTCAGCGATCTCCGTGAGAACTCAATATAAACAAGATTTTCGCACAGAGTTCACGGAGCACACAGGGTAGCAAAGTGGAGGAGATATTGATTGTAGGAGTTCCTACATATGATGAAGCGTCGCCCCCACCCTGCATTGGGATTGGGGGGAGTGGCCCGTGGGAAAGCGCATTTCTCATATCACAGAAACCTTCTTCTGTCAACAGACTCTTCCACTTAAAATCCATGTTGGAATTCCAACATCAGAATCACCTCATAGCCCTATCCGAAAAAAAAACTTTAAAAAATTGTTGCGTAGCTGAATGGCTACATTTATATCTGTAGTTAAGTGACTACATAATGAATCTGAGAAGGGATGTATTTCAGGCAATAGCAGATCCTACCAGAAGGGCAATACTTCTGTTGGTGGCTTCTCAAGCGATGACTGCCGGGGCCATCGCATCCAATTTTGATACCGCCAGGCCAACCGTTTCGAAACATCTACATATACTTACCGAGTGTGAATTATTGAAACAGGAGCAAAATGGCAGGGAAATTTATTACCAATTGAACCCAAAGAAGATGAAAGAAATTGCCGACTTTATAGAACCCTTCCGTAAAATGTGGGACGATCGATTCAACAAATTAGAATCCGTAATGAAAAAATATAGATCAAGAAAATAGAATATGGAAATTAAAACCAAAATTGATGCAGAAGACGGCAAACAAGAGCTGTTGATCACACGAGAATTCGATCTTCCTGTAGATCTGCTTTTTAAAGCACATATTGAACCTGAAATCGTGGAAGAATGGATGGGAACAAAAGTGCTGAAATTAGAAGCTAAAAAACATGGAAGCTGGCAATTTGTAACTACAGATCCTCATGGCAACAAACATGGATTTAACGGTGTTATCCATGAATATGTTCCCGATCAGAAGATTACCCGTACTTTCGAGATGGAAAATTCTCCTTTCCCGCCTCAACTTGAATTTTTAGAATTCGAATCATTAGGAGAAGAGAAAAGTAAACTTACTATGCACATAGTATTTAAGTCTAGCTCATTAAGAGACCAATTATTAAAGATGCCTTTCGCACAGGGTATCAATATAGCTCATAACAGATTACAAGAAACTGCAAAAAAATTTAAATAGGATATTGGACATGAGAAACAAGATTATATATTGGATCGCTACTGCATGGCTTTCTTTAGGCATGGTATCTACTGGAATCGTACAGGTCATCCAAATGAAAGAAGAAGCAGATATGTTTGCACATTTAGGTTACCCCGCTTACTTGATGATCATTATAGGAGTTTGGAAATTACTTGGAGTAATCGCCGTAATTGTTCCCAAATATCCTTTGGTAAAGGAATGGGCATATGCAGGATTTTTCTTTACAATGTCAGGAGCTGCGTTCTCTCATTTTGCAGCAGGAGATTCGGCAAAAGAATATTTCGGACCTATATTATTGCTAGTTCTGACAGTAGTTTCTTGGTATTTCAGACCAGCTGATAGAAAATTACAAGGGTAATGTAAATGAATCCTAAGGTTGATTTCTTTTTTAATAAAGCCAAACAGTGGAAGGAAGAATATGAAGCATTGCGGAAGATCGCCTTGTCTTCTGGACTTACTGAAGAGTTGAAATGGGGTCAACCTTGTTATACATCTCAAAACAATAATATAGTTTTGATACATGGATTTAAGGACTATTGTGCGTTTTTGTTTTTCAAAGGTGCTTTATTAAAAGATCCAAAAGGAATTCTGATACAGCAAACTAAGAATGTGCAATCTGCTCGTCAGATCCGATTTACGAATCTGAAAGAGATCGATAAACTCAAAACTTCTTTAAAATCTTATATTAAAAATGCGATAGAAGTCGAAAAGTCCGGCCAGAAAGTTAATTTCAAAAAGACAAAAGAATTTGATATGCCTGAGGAATTTTTAAGTAAGTTAGATGAATCCCCAAACTTAAAGTCCGCTTTTGATTCCTTAACTCCAGGCAGACAAAGAGGTTATCTTCTTCATTTTTCTTCTGCGAAACAATCCAAGACCAGAGAGGCGAGGATAGAAAAATATATACCTCATATTCTAAAGGGAAAAGGATTAGATGATTAAAAAGAAGGCTTCAGCAAAGAAAACTAAAACTACAGCGAAAAACTCTGCTCCTAAGAAGAAGTCTCTTAGTAATAAAAAGCCAGTCTTACTTTCGGGTGGGAATCCTCAAATCGCTAAGGGTTATGGAGATGGTCCGGTCCAGGAATATATTTCTGCTATGCCTGGTTGGAAAAAGGACATTGGACTCAAACTAGACGAAATCATAGTCCGCACAGTTCCTTATGTTTATAAGGCAGTAAAATGGAATTCTCCTTTATATGGGATAGAGGGAGACGGTTGGTTTTTAGGAATTCATGTTTTTAATAAATATGTTAAGGTCGCTTTCTTTAGAGGGACTCATTTGAAACCTCTTCCTCCAGGCGAATCCAAGCAGAAAGAAGTACGTTACCTGGACATCAAGGAGAATGATAAAATAGACGAATCCCAACTTTCTTCTTGGATCAAGCAGGCTAGCGAACTGCCAGGCGAAAAAATGTAAGACCAAATGATTGGGCAAAAGTCCATTTCTTTGTTCAATAAAGCGTCTAAAATATCCGTAATAGCATATTAAATTCTTTCCATCTAAAAGCCAGAATCCCGAATGATTTCAACTTCGGGAGGAAGATATGGCAAATACTGTATTTGAAAGTAAGGCTTCTTGGGCGGGAGGTTTAAAATTAAACCTACAATGCAGAAATCATAAATGGGTCGTGGACGAACCTGAAATTTTAGGTGGAACGGACCAAGGGCCGAATCCAGTTGAACTCGTGTTAGGTGGACTTGCGAGTTGTGTTGGAGTTTTAGTTTCTCTTTATGCTCCTGCTCATAAAGTAGAATTGAAGGATTTCCATGTATTTGTGGAAGGAGATCTTGATTTGGACGGGTTCCAAGAACTTGCAGCCGTCCGTCCTGGATTTTCTCAGATCCGTTATAGAGTAGATATCCAGACAGATTCTCCGAAAGAAAATGTGGATTCTTTGCTTGCTCACATAGAAAGGATATGCCCTGTGAAGGATACGTTATCCGGGGTAGGAGTATTATCCCAAAAATCTGGATCATCTGTTGCAGCTTAATCTAATCTAAACTCCTTTTCGAAAAATCCAGTTCTGATTTTCGGAAAGGAGTTCCTACCTTCGCTTTAAAAGAAATATCTTTCTGTAATATTCTAGTCATTCGCTTGTTGTAGATAGGGAGTAGGCTAATTAAGAACTAAAAAATTTTGACATAATAAGGTAAGGAATTCGCTGTTTCGGGACGAAACTAAATAAGGAAACCGCGGGTCTTACCCATCCAAGACGAAAAAGGAGGTTTTGAATGTTTCAATCCGAAAGAGAGAAAAACGAAAAAAGCCAGTTCCAATCCGCAGGGCCGATCCAAGTTAGAAAGGAATTTGCACGTTCTGAATCTGTGAATTTCCCCTCTAAAAAGGCAGAAAGCAGAAACGAAAAAGTGGTCAGATTGAGACCAGACCTATACGAAAAATAAACCCGGAATTTCTCAGAGGAGTTCCGAAAGCCTTTCTAATACCCGGTCATTCTGCTCCGGCCTTCCTATCGTAATTCTTAAGGCATTTAATCCGTAACTTTTAAGATTTCTTAATATAATCCCTTCCTTCAAGAGTGTTTCGAAGGTTTGGGTGGAATCCAGTTTTGCTTGGTTCAATTTAATTGTGATAAAGTTTGCATAGGATTCAAAAAAAGAGAGTCCCTTCTTTTTTGCGAACTCTTCGTAACGGATCATTTCTTTTAAATTCGATTTTAAATAATTTTCCACAAATTCTCTATCGCTTAGTGCAGTAGCGGCTGCTAACTGAGAAAGTTGAGATACATTGAATGGAGGTCTCAATTTGTAGAATGCGCGGATCATTTCTTCCGAAGCGATTCCATACCCAATTCTCATTCCACCTAATCCATAAATTTTTGAGAAAGTGTTTGTATATAATACATTCGGGAATTTTGAAATTACATCCGAAGCTTTGACTTCTTTTTTAGGATCTCTAGTTTTTCCGAACTCCATGTATGCCGCATCCAACACAACCATCGTATCGGAGGAAATTTTTTGAAGAAAGGTGTATAGATCTGACTGATCTAAAGCATCTCCGATCGGATTACAAGGAGTGCAGATGAATATGATCTTAGGAGAATGTTTTTTATACAGATCCAGGAATTGGTTTAGATCATGAAGTTCAGAACTGGTTTGGATTGTTTCCGCACCACATTGTCCTGCGTATATAGAATACATGGAGAATGTTTTTCCATTTTGGAGGATCTTGTCTCCAGGGCTTAATACTGATCTTGTAGCAAAGTCGAATATTTGGTCGCTTCCGTTTCCTTGTATTACGTTTTTTGCATCTACTCCATGGGCGTTCGCAAGTGCATCCTTTAATGCTTTATAGGAATCGTCAGGATATAAGGGCATCTTATACACAGCTTCTTTTATGACTTCGGAAACCTTAGGAGAGACACCATACGGATTTTCGTTGGAAGCTAGTTTGAGAACTTTTTCCGGAGAAATTCCGTATTCACGTACGACTAGTTCTATCGGTTTGCCGGCCTCGTAAGCCGGAATCTTGTCTAAAGCGGGTTGGAATCGCATCTAATTCCAGAAAAAAACGGAGTCAGGATTCTTCCAATCGTTTTTGTTCCACTAATCTTTGGTAAAGTCCTTGGAAGTCTTTAAAAAATAAGGACTCATCAAGTGCGTATTCCATTACCATTCTTTTGGTCTCTTCTGAACCAAGTAGCGCCCTATCGGTGGCAAGCATTCTGGTTCCACCATCCAAAAGTAGATCTCTAAAATAATGATTATTGAATATATTGGGAGTTTCCGTAAAAGATCCCTTTGCATGCCAACCCAATGTATGGACTCCCATGAGCAAAACAGTATCCCTTGTGGAAAATCCCATCATGGAGAAATAGTTTAGAGAATCTTTAACATCCGGACTATCCACAGGCATAAGCATTCTTCCGCTAGGATAACTCGAATCCTTTCTTCCCTGTAGGATATGGACCTGAGGTCCACCCGCTTTCTGGAGTGCTAACGCACCAGAAAGAGCTATCATATCTGCAAGGGAAGGAATTCCAACTCTTCCTTCTTTTTCCAATTCTTCTTTTAAATGGATAATTGCTTCTATTTGTTTTGTTACTCCTCGATTATTCTCATCATTTAGGATGGTTGGAAAACGAATAGAACCTTCGAGACCTAACCATTCTCCATCTGCGGAGAAGATAGAAGAAGCATGAAATACCATACGAAGCCAGGCCCCAGCTTCAGTAGGATCTATCTTGTCCCAGATCCTGTATCCTGTTTCTTGCCAGGTGCTTCCTTCGCAATTATTCTTTGTTCCTAATACCTCGTGGACTCTATAATTTCCGGTTTTACCTTTCAATTTCGTTTCGAAACTTCTTCCTTTAAGAACTCTGTCCTTTACGGATTCATAAACCTTTTGGGAAATTAAGATCTTTGCATCTGCCTTCTTTGTGGTAGTTTCTATCCTACTTGCAGAGTTGACTGTATCACCGATCGCAGTGAAAGACATGCTCAATGGATGTCCTAACTTTCCTAAGATTGCAGTTCCATAATTTATCCCAATTCCAATTTCAAATTCGGAACCTAAATGATTTTGAAGATAAGTATTCAAATTTTCTAATTCGGATCTCATTTCAAGTGCGGAGCGGATCGCATTTAGATTTGCACGAACAGGATCCGGATCTTCTAACCCGAAGATCGCCATAAGTCCATCACCTATATACTTATCTATAATACCGCCGTATTTTAGGACCTTATCTCCCATCCTATAAAAGTAACGGTTCAGGATATGAATTACATCGTAAGGCAAATGACTTTCCGAAAAACCTGTGAAACCTCTAATATCGCTGAATAAGATCGCCACCGGTTTTTCTATACCAGAGATCAAATCGGAGAATGTAGAAGCAAGTGCCTTATCCGCATCATCTATGACCAATCTTCTGAGGACAACGTCGCCTGAGATCTTTGTTTGGCAGGCAAGTCTAACGTTATCGGGAAAACCCTTCTTCTGGGCTAACACTGTTTCTTTTTCATTACGAGGGAGAAGATTTTCGTCTCCTTCTTGTATTAATACCCTGCAAGTAGAGCAACGTGCGTTACCTCCACATGCGTGTATATGAGGGATACCTGCATCCAGTGAAATTTGTAATAATGGCTTGTTTAATTCGGAAGGTTCGAGGAAAACTTCCTTATCGTTTTCGAAAATAATTTTTATCATAAAGGGTGATCGAGTCCAGCGATCAATATAGGATCTAAGTCCTTGTTCATTTTATTTTAGATGGAAAATACTAAAAGACTAATACTCAGACTTATATATAAGTTCGCTAAGAATAAAAATATTCTTTGGTTCGGGCCGGAAATTCTTTTTTTCCGCGTCTAATCCTTAGTTCTACGAGAATCCGATCGTGCAAAATAAGGAAAATGGCTCATCAGACGAATCACCTAAAAGATCGGTGATTTTATGTGTCGACGATGAGTTGATCATTTTGAGAGGACTCAAAGAACAACTCAAGTCAGCCTTCGGAAAAAGTTACCAAATAGAAGCTGCGGACAGTGCAGAACTCGCTCTCCAAATAGTAGAAGAATGTAACCAGGCTGGAATTCATATACCTGCAATATTAAGCGATCAAGTCATGCCCGGGATCAGAGGAGATGAATTCCTAATTAGGATCCAAGAGACGAATCCGAATACCAAAAAGATTATGCTCACTGGTCAGGCGAGTGCGGAGTCCGTTGGAAATGCTCTCAATAAGGCAAACTTATATAGATATCTTTCTAAACCCTGGGACTCTAACGATCTACTCATGACGGTAAAAGAAGCGGTACGTTCTTATGAATCAGATATTTCTCTCTCTGAACTCAACAAAAAATTAGAAGACGCGCTTCTTTATAATAGAGACTCAGGACTTCCTAATTTGGAATCCTTAAGAAGAAGATTGGATCTCGCTGCTGAAGAGAAGGAAGATTCTCTTCTTGCATTGATTCGGATCGAATCCACTTCTTTGACTACAAGAGATTTTGGAGTTTCTCTATATAAGGATTTAATGAAGAAGTTCCTAGATTCCATGAAATCTATCCTAGGAAGTTATGGAGAAATTTTCCATGTATATGAGGATGAAGTGGCCGTTCTTTCCAAAGTGCAGGAAGAGGAGTTCCTACCTCATTTAATTGCATTTCGGATACTTCTACGTTCCGATTATTTTACCGCGTCTGGAATTTCTTTCCGGATCAATGCTACGATCGCCACTGCGAGTGGGAAAAAAGATCTGTATTATAAAGCGAGACTCGCGTTAGTCAAAGCAAGCCAAGAACCTGAATTCGATTCAGAATCTGGGATTTATTCCTATTCTGAAAAGATGGACGATCAGGATCTATATAAGATCAATATGGATCTAGGGAAAAGACTAAACCAGGCGATACATTCTGGTAATGTGGTTCCTTACTTCCAAGGGATTATGGACAATCAAACTGGAAAGGTAGAAAAATTCGAATGCCTTGCTAGGATTGTAGAAGATGGAAAAGTATATGCTCCCGCGAGCTTTTTATATTTGGCCAAGTCCACAGGGCTTTTGAGAAGAATTAGTCCTATTCTTTTTGAAAAGGCGCTTCGAAAATTTTCTGATTCACCTTATTCATTCTCCATCAATTTGTCGGAAACAGAATTAGAAAGCCCAAGTTTTCCGAAATGGGCATCATCTCGTATGGAACATTACGGGATTAATCCTTCCAGGGTAACTTTTGAAATTTTAGAAACTGCAAGTTTTCATGGAAATCCGGAAAGACTAAAAGTGATTGCGGAGCTGAAAGAATTAGGAGCAAAAATTGCGATCGATGATTTCGGAGTGGAACATTCCAATTTTTCCAGATTGTTGGAAATCCAACCGGACTTCATCAAGATAGATGGAAAATTTATCCAATCTTTAGAAAGAAATAGGACTGCATTCATTTTAACTTCCGCAATTACAGAACTCGCTCACAGAATTGGGGCAAAAGTTGTAGCAGAATTTGTTTCAACTCCTGAAGAACTGAAAGTTGTACGTTCTCTAGGCATAGAATATTCGCAAGGTTACCTAATTATGCAGCCTTCTCCCGACATAACTCCGGTCTCGATAAAAATTATTGAATAGGTACTTTGGTCTATTTTTTCCGGGTAGTCTTTGTACTCATTCTTTCGAGGGATAAAGTCGAAAATGAGTTGCAAACATAATTTATAGAGTAAGTATCCTTGTTTTGCTCCGGATTTTGAGCCGGGGTTTTTTCGTTTTTGTTCGTCTAATTTATACGTTGGTACCGGGGGAGCGGTGGAGAAAGCGATTCTTTTTGTTGATGATGAAGCGCTCATTTTGATGAGTATGAAGTCCCAAGTCAAAAGACATCTGGGTGATACTTATCGTTATGAGACTGCACTAGATGCGTCGGAAGCGATGCAGATCATTGAAGAATTAGTAACAGAGGGAGTCAAGATCCTGATCGTAATTTCTGATTGGTTGATGCCGAATATCAAGGGAGACGAATTTTTGAGAATCGTTCACCAAAGATATCCTGAGATCCAAAAGATCATCATCACAGGTCATGCGGACATTGCTTCCGTCGAAGCTTTAAAGAAAGAGATCAATTTATACAGTTACTTGAAAAAACCTTGGGACGAAAAAGAATTAGTAACCACTATCACCTCAGCCCTTAAATAAATAGGGGGGCATAATGAGCCTTCGAACGCGCTTCTCTCTTTACTGCGCTATTGTTCTATTTGCATTCTCAGTCCTGCTAACTCTATTAGTGGCCATATCTGCATTCTATGACTCCAAAGTTGCTTCACAAGAGGCAGCCTTTGCAAAGGCAGAAGGAGCTTCTTTCGAAGTTCGTAAAATTTTTTCAGAAGCAATTTCCAAAGTGGGAGAAGCTAAAACTCGCTGGGAACTTACTCGTCCTTCTCGAGATTCCGTTGAAAAAGATCTAGTGGATCTTTTTCAGCATGATAAAAGATTTTTAGGAGCCGGCGCTGTTTTCGAGCCAAATCTTTTTGATGGAAGAGATTTTTCCTTTATAGGTCGTAAAGGTTCTAATTCAAAAGGTAGATTTGTTCCATACTTTCACAGAAGTGTTAAAAATCCAGATGAGATCAGTCTAGAAGAAAGTGTTTATTATGATAATACTGATGAAAGCGGTAACTATTACCAAATCCCCAAGGCAACATTAAGTGACTTTGTAGGAGAGCCTTATTTCTATCCGTTAGAGGGAGTGAATATTTTTATGATCTCCTTGATCCGGCCTATTACTCGCCAAGGACGATTTATAGGAATAGTAGGCTTGGATCTGAAACTTTCGGATTTAGAAGAAGAATTGTTTTCTAAGAGGCCGTTTGGAGACGGACATTTGGCATTGATCTCTCCAGGTGGGAAATATGCAGTTCACGGCGCGAAAGGAATTTTACAAGGAAAGAATGCCGGAACTGCTGAAGTAAAAGATTCAGTTCAGAAATCCTTAGCTTCCGGACAATCTTTTGCTTATCCAGTAGAAGGTGGGAACTCCTACATATTTCCATTTAGTATGGGGACTTATGGAAAAAACTGGGCCATAGAAGTATATGTTCCTGATTCAGTTCTTTGGAACGATCTAGGTCCGATCATTCTAAGATGTTTACTCATTACATTTGCGCTTTTGCCAATCTGTTTATATTTTCTAGATAGATTCTTTTGCAAATTTGTCTCGGAAGGCTTATCGGAAGCGACTACGTTTGCAGATTCTTTAGGGGCCGGGAACTATTCTGTTCAGATCCCGACTCGGAAATTCCAAGATGAGATCCATCATCTTTTTGTAACATTAGGAAATATGAAGGAAAAGTTGCTGGCTGCGATCGATCAGCAGATCCGATCCGAAAAGATTCTCAGAGAATCAGCGGAAATCTATTCGCGAAATGAGATTATTCGTCTTCAAAAAGAAGAATTGGAAGTCGCCTTGGGTGAATTAAAGACCGCTCAGGAAACTTTACTTAGAAATGAACGATTAGCCGCGATAGGCAGGATTTCGGGAGCAGTTAGTCATCAGATCAATAATCCGCTGGGAGCAATCGGAGCTTCTAGAGAGAACATTTCGTTTTATGTGAAGAGGATTACGATACTTCTTCCTTTTCTTTTCGAATATCTAAGCAAGGCAGATGAATCGGAAAGAGAATTTTTTTATACAACATTAAATAGAACATTAGAAAATCATAAAGAACAGATTGGAAAAAAATTCAGAGAAACCCGGCATTCTATAGAAGCATTCTTAAAACAGGAACAAATAGAAGAAGCAGGCGATAAAGCTGCCGTGGTAGCTGAGTTGGGGTTTGCCGATTGTCCAGAATTCATTCTTCAGCTATGTAGATGTTCTGAGTGGGATCGAATTACGGAGTTTTTGATGGCAGTTAGAGGCCTTGAAATTTCGGAAGAAGTTATCCATAGGTCTACTGATCGAATGTACAAAATAGTGTCTGCTTTAGAAACCTATTCGGGGATCGCAAAAGAAGATAAAGAAAGATGGGTCAAAGTCTCCGACACAATGGAAGTTGTGCTTGGAGTATATGAAGGAGCGGGCGGAAATAGGGTCACAGTCGAAAGAAATTATATCTCTGAAGCGACCCTAAGATGTATACCTGAAGATTTAGTTCGACTTTGGACACAGATTGTGGATAACGCGTACCAAGCTATGTCCGGAGAAGGCAAACTTAAGGTAAGTATTTATGATTCAGAATCTAAGATTATCTGCGAAGTGGAAGACAGTGGTTCTGGTATTCCCAAAAACATCAGAGAGCAAGTGGGAGAAGTTTTATCTTCTGGAAAATCGGAAGGGGAAGGCGCGGGTATAGGGCTCGCAGTTGCCGCTTCCATTTCTAAAAAATACGGGGGCAGTTGGAATTGGGAAAGTGAACCCGGCTGCACTATCTTTCGCTTTTCTTTTCCAAAATCAGAATAAAATATAAACTCGGGCTTTTACAATGAGTATCAGATACAGAATTTCACTCTACTTAGCGATTGTACTTTTAACCGGTTCTTTTGTTCTGGCGGGTATCAATTCATTTTCATCCTACTTTAGTTTAAAATCTCAGGTGGATTCCGGATCCACCATGGCAGGTAAACGTTATCAATATGAGATTTCTAATTTTCTAAATTCTGTTTTAGGATCTCTTAGAGGGTTTCAGTTTATGCTGGAAACTTCTCATCCTACTCGAGGAGATATGATAGCTTCTCTTAAGAAGTTAGCCGAAACCGATGTTCATTTTTTCGGGACTTGGGTATTGTACGAACCCAATGCTTTCGATGGTCAAGATGCAAGATATAAGAATACTCCATATCATGACGCTACGGGTAGGTTTATTCCATATTGGAATAGGTCCACAGGAGACCTGAAGATCACTTTTGCTGAATCTTATGATGTGGATGATACGATTAGTTTTTACTATCGTATTCCTAAAAAAACACAAAAGGATTTTATCTCGGATCCTTATGTATACTCCGTGAGCGGAAAAGATGTGCTCATGGTTTCGATGGTTAAACCAATTTTGCGAGGTGGAAAGTTCGTTGGAACGGTTGGAACAGATATCGCAATGGCAAATCTCCAAGAACTCTTAGGTCCAATTCGACCATTTAGAGGAGAAGGTTACCTTGCCTTGGTTTCACCTGACGGGCTTTATGCGGCAAATGGAGGAGATCCTTCTTTAGTGGGTAAGGCAATTCCTGAGGAAAACATTCGTGATCAAGTAAAGGAACTTAGCCTGAAAGGAGAAGATTTTCAGATCAAAGGCTCCGGCAACACTAGATACTTTTTCCCGTTTTTATTAGGAAATTATGATAAACCATGGGCAGTAGAAGTGTCTATTCCAGATTCAATCTTCTGGTCGGATATGAGAGGAGTGATCTTACAGACTATTTTATCTTCTCTTGTGATCATGGTTGTGATCCTGATCATTCTAAACTTGATCTTCAATAAACTTATAACAACAGGCTTATTGGAAGCGATTGGTTTTTCTGAGAAGATTGCGGATGGAGATCTAACTTCTCATATAGAAATAGCAAGAGAAGATGAGATAGGCAAACTACTCAAGTCCATGGATATGATGAAAGTGAATCTTTCTAAGATCATCTTGGATATTAAAACATCTTCCACAAAATTGAATAGTACTTCTGATCAAATGGCGGAGTCGAGTCGTAACTTCTCGGATGTGGCTCAGGCTCAAGCATCAGCAGCGGAAGAATCATCGGCTGCAGTTGAAGAACTTGCCGCTTCAGCGGAGAATGTTCGAAGGTCTATGGAAAAAGCTATAGATAATATGAAGGAGATAGATACAAACGTAGTTCTACTCCGTGAGCAGATAGGTACAATTAATAATGAAATGCAAACCTTATCGCAGGTAGCATCTGAATCCCAGGAACGTGCTGTGACTGGTGAGAATGCAATGGGTGCAACGAACCAAGCAATGGATGAGATTGGAGAAAGTGCGAGTCGTATCAACGAGATTCTATCTATCATAACTGAGATATCAGAGAAAACAAATCTGTTAGCCCTAAACGCTGCGATTGAAGCCGCTCGTGCCGGAGAAGCAGGTAAAGGATTTGCAGTAGTTGCAGAAGAGATCAGTAAGCTTGCGTCTCAGACTTCTTCTTCTGTCCAAGAGATTGGAGAACTTGTGGACTCCACGAATAACGCGGTTCATAACGGGAATACTAAGGTGAAAGAGGCGAGTGATATACTTCGTAAGCTCAGAACCTCGGTAGATTCTTTTGGACTATCTGCGAAGAAGGTATTGGAATCTGTTCGAACCCAAGAGAAGAACACCCAAGACATTCATCAATCGGCGAATTTCCTCATGAGTTTCAGTTTACAGATAGAGGAAGCGGTTCAGGAACAGAAGAGAGCAACAGATGAGATAACTAAGACGATTGTAAGTATCTCAGAAGGAACCCAGGAAGTTGCTTCTGGTGCGGATGATCTGACTTCTTACTCTGGTGAAATGCACCAACAATCAGAAGGGCTTCTTAAGTCGGTAGATAAGTTTAAACTTTAAACTTGAGCTGTATATTGAATATACAATACTGAAAGTGCATATTTTATTATACAGTGGTATAGTGAATGCATAAGAAAAGACTTTGGCGAAATTAAAGGAATATACTTAAGAGTCCGAACTATTCTTAATTTGCCTATTTTCGGAAATGTCTGCAATTTCAATTTGCTAGATTGTTTGTATATACAGTGTCACGATTTGCCTTAGTCCTAATTTTATTCTGCTCGTTGCTTTCTTTTTCCCTTTACGGAGAAGGAGTGAAGATCTTTAAACCGGTTCCACCGATTGAAAATTCAACTCAGATCAAAAAGCAAAAAGCCTATCGAATCAAGGGGTTAAAAAGTACAAAACTTTCGGCGAATCGACTCGTTGTGATCCGAGGCTATTTTCATTCGGCAGAGGTTTTGGTTCCGGGAAAAAAGGATAACATGGATGGTTATTGGATCATCAAACCATTTACGTATGTTCGGGAAAGGAATCCGTCTTTAGGTTGGCCTTATTGGGCTGCCTTGGACGCGGTATTAATAAACGTGGGTTGGATTCCCTCGGAAGGAACAAATCATTTTTATAAAAGTTTAAAGTATGATCCTTATTTCGAAGAGTCTGTAGAAATTAGAGGAATCACAACGAACTTGATTGGAACAGAAAATGCAAATTTGAAAATTTTATTGGAACAGATGAATCAGCAAGTCATTGAGGATAAAGTTCCTCCCATTGTTGGATCTGAAAAAGGATTCCATCCTCTTTTGATCAATTTAATATAGGATCGACTCGTAAAAAAGACTTTTTGATCAAGATCAGTGCCCCGTTTCCTTGCGAGCAATACAGAATGCTCTTACCAACATTTCTATTTTTCTAATATCTCTTTAATTTGTTCTCTTTGTTTTTCTAGAGAAGGCTTTGTGATTCCATTTCCCATTTGGAACAGTACCTTCTTACTATCCATGATCTCTAAGATCCAGGGACGTTTCTCTAAGATCACATGAACATAAGAAACAAATGAATCCGCGAAAAAATCATCTGCATTTGCAGCTGAATACAATGTGGGAAAAGGCGTTTTAGAAAGGATTGGATAAATTTTCTCCCAGTTATCATTCAGAGAAAGTGTTTCTGAATAAAATCGGATCTGAGGCCGAACGACAAAATTGGAATCATCCAGATAAGCTACCTTCTCCGATTTCCAAATTCCTTTATAGAATTCATAGTTCATAAAGGATCTTTTAGGAGAAAAGAAACTTGGACCTATATTTTCTGTTTCCGAGAGAATATGTCCAAATTCATGTAACAAAATATAACTAAGTGCATTCGCTTTATTGTTTTGTTTTTCTTCTTCTATTCGGATTCGTATTTTTATATTCCCTTTTTGGAATGCGGAATTTTCCTTATAACTGATCCAATCATTTGCGTTTCTATTCAGAGTGTTTATATCTAAGATTACAAAACCTCCAATAGATTTGCCATCTTTACGAACTATTCCCGTAACGGCAGAACCTCCCAGATTTTCGCAGACATAAACACGGAATAGTTTGTTTCTTAGAAGAGAGGCGACTGGTCCTGTTTGAGAAGTCAGAGCATCTAATAGAGTAGGTTTGACTGTGTCGAGGTCTTTGACAGGCGATGGGGATTCGGTAAAGCCATCTACTCGATTCAACGCATTCACATAATCTAAGGCATGTTTGTCTAGGTTGAGGATCCTTGAGGACCAGTCTGCAGACTCCAACCCGACATAGTTCTCTATTTTAGATAGAGGAGTAGAAGATAGAACGTCTGCGTAAGGATTTAGATCTCCTAGTTCTTCTTTGCAAGAGTAGAAGGCCTCAAAAACAAGAATGAATACGACAAACAATCGACACAAATACATGCGGCTTTGAATGTGCAAAACTTGAGCTAGAACGAAAAGTATTTTTCTTTGCATCGCAAAAAATCAACAAGAGAAAGTCAGGGATATTGATTTGCATTTCATGGGGCCTTTGTAAGATTTGTGCCTGTCTCTCATGAAGACCAGTGTCTTTTTTTATAACAGTTGCAGATTTCCCGGCAGTATTGTTAGGACTTCTTTCTTGTTATATCTAGTCGCTTTATTTCTTTATGGAGTCTCGATCTTTTCGGATGTAACCAATCCTTGGGAACTTCCTATCGATGAGAGGATCTTGAATCGAAAGGATGTAAGTCATATCGTTTTAGAGACAAGACCCGGCGGATTTCGCGTTACTTTATTAATTAATGAAAGATTTCCGTATAACTATAAAGCAAAATCAGCCGCTTTCTATTATTCTAATATTAAGGATTCTAAAGAAGGTTTGGAATTAGCGGAAAAATTAGATCGGTATCTTAAGTCGGGCTTCAATATGAAGATCAGGTTTAATGGATCGGAAATTTACGAATTTATATTAGATGAATCTATCCAATAAAAAAGCTGGAATACTCAATCCTTGGTCTTTCCTGGAAACCGAGTTTAATTACAGGGAAGTAAGTGCATGGAAAGATTTCGTCCGAATTGATCAATCATTCATTCGATTAGCTTTTTTTCTTCACTTCTTAGTTTATTTTTTAGCGTTAATCCCTGAAATCCAAAGTTCACCTCATGGAACCATTTATTTCGGTCTCATTTTGAGCTTAAATATTCTGAGCCTAGTTCTTTCCTTTCAGAGAAAATATCTGCCAGCAGTTATTCATGGAACTAACTGCAGTATTACTTTTTTGGTAATGCTGATCTTAAACGAATCATTTTATAGTTTCGACGATCTTCATAGTTTACAACTTTATAATAATTATTTCCTGCTTGTTGGGTTTTTGGTTTTATTCCAAATGTTCCGACTTAAGGTAAAAGGCTGCTTTTTAACTGCGGCATATTCTATTGCATTACATCTTGGGTTTATCTATTTCAAACTCAAGAATGGTCCTCTTCCAGGATTTCCTTTAGTTTTATTTGTTCCAGATGTGGTATATTTGATCTTAAGCCTGATCGGTACTACGATCGTAGTGATTGTAAGAAGATTAGTTCGGATATCTTCTGAACTAGACTCTGAGTATAGATTTTTGCAGCATGAACTTCAGATTGCCAGAAAAGTGCAGGAGACACTATTTCCTGAAGATATCAGTATCAAAGGTTTCAAATACGAAGTATTTAGATCCACTCCCAATGAGATCGGTGGAGATTTTTACGATTTTATACAATTAAGGGAAGGAAACACAGGAGTTTTCTTAACTGACATTGCGGGGCATGGGATTGCTTCTGCGTTAGTCGCTTCATTTATCAAAATTATGGTAGCGACCATGCCATATCGCCTCAAATTGCATCCAGTACGACTATTGGAATATCTGGATGAGACACTTCTTAGGCAGTTCAAGTCTCATCATGCTTCTGCAGTTTATATATTTTTCGATTTTATTTCCAAGGAGATCCATTTTGCCAATGGGGGGCATCCTTATCTAATGCATTCCCAAAATGGAAATGACTTTAGGGAAATTGAAACTACTGGAAGTATATTAGGATTTGGGATTAAAAGGCCAATCGCTGAACTTGTTTCTTTACCGATCCAGTCAGCTGAAAGGTTGTTTTTATATACTGACGGATTGATAGAGAATCGAAATCCGCAAGGAAAACAGCTTGGAAGTGAAGGCCTAATTGAAATCTTGAATAGAAATAAGTCTTTTACCGATTTAAAACAGTTTAAAGAAGCCGTCCAAATCGAACTCTCCGCATTTTTCGGAGACGCAGAATTCGAAGACGACACACTTTTCCTGATCATCGAGATGGAGTAAATAAATGAGCGAATCACTGATCAAATTACAAAAAGAAGGCAAATTGGCTATCCTGGAGATTAACCGTCCTTCTGCGTTAAACGCATTGAACGAAGAATTATTAAGCGAATTAACGAGCGAGATCTATAATTTAGAAAAAGATCCATTAATTCATGCAGTGATCATAACAGGACAGGGAAAAGCGTTTGTTGCGGGGGCAGATATTGCTCGAATGAAAGATATGGGAGCAAACGAGGCGGAAAAATTTGCCTCATTGGGCCAACACGCATTCGACAAAATCCAAAAGAGTAGATTAGTTTCTATTGCAGCAGTGAACGGCTTTGCACTGGGTGGTGGACTAGAACTCGCACTTGCATGCGATATCCGTATAGGTTCTGAAAAAGCAAAATTGGGACTCCCTGAAGTTTCTCTTGGACTGATCCCGGGATTTGGCGGTACCCAAAGACTCGCTAGATTGATCGGATACGGAAGAGCAGCGGAGCTTATCTTCACAGGAGATATGATTGGTGCGGAAGAAGCGTATCGAATAGGTATATTAAACAAACTTACTAAAGACGGAGAAGATCTGATCGCAGCTGCGAGAGCCACCGCAGAATCTATCCTGAAAAAAGGACCTATTGCGGTCTCCACTGCAAAATCAGTTATCCTAAACGGCTTGGATATGCAGTTATCCAAAGGACAAGAGTTGGAGAAAAAAGAATTTTCTAATTTATTCTCTGGAAAAGAATCCAAAGAAGGGATGGGAGCATTCTTAGAAAAAAGACCTCCTAATTTCTGAAGATCCATGAAAACCTTTAGATTATTACTCCTATCTTTTCTGTTTTGCCTTCCTATGGCAGGTTGGGGAGAATATAATTCCCCCCTATACTTAGAAAAAACCACTATCTATATAGGAGAACATGCACTCCTTGTAGAGGTAGCAAATACGGATGAGTCCAGGCAAAGAGGATTGATGTTCCGAAAAAAATTAGGAGAGAATGAAGGAATGATCTTCATCTTTCCTTCTGAGGATCATTTATCCTTTTGGATGAAGAATACTTTAATCCCTTTGAGCATCGGTTATTTCTCAAAAGATAAGAAGTTAGTAGACGTTTACGAAATGGCACCGAACCAAACTCAGGTTCTATATCATTCCACCCAAAAGGTCATGTATGCGGTAGAGGCAAATCCCAGATGGTTTGCGAAACGTGGGCTTGGAAAAAATTCTGTTTTAAAGATAGAGAGTAGATATATAGGAAAATGATCCGCCCAATCGGACGGACCATCTTTATAAGATTAAAGAGCCTCGGAAGCTCTTAATTGAAGGTCTTGTAAGCTTTGTGCTTCTACTACTTTAGAAGATTTTAATTTACCTTGTTCAGTCAGTTTTAAGATCACTTGGGATCCTACTGATTGAGAAGTAACTTCGATCTCAGAAAGTTTTCCTTCTCTCTCTGCGAAAAATTTTCCAGGTTGAGCGCGGAAAGCAGTCAGAGTTTCTGATTTTCCTTCTTTTGAAAGAGCAGTTAAATCCAATCTGGAACCGAAATCAGAATAAACTAAAGTCAGTTTTTCGCCGTCTTGCTCGAAAGATTTCGCGTATTTTCCTTCTTTGTCGAACTCATTTAGTCCCACTGGGTTGCTTCCAGACCAGAACTCGATCAAGTTGAAAAGAAAAAAGTCGAAAAATCCACCGATCAGCATTAGAAATGAGAAAGGAATGTAGAATAAGATCGTTTTGATAATCTTAGCAAGAAGGCCACCGCCTACATTGATCCCGTCGTTAGCATTGTAGAAAACTCTAACAAGTGCGAATTTTCCGAAACAGTTCGCAAAGGAACCGAAGCTTGCTCCTACCAGTACCAAGGTCAGGATAATTTTTTTTAAAACGTTTTTCACCATTGAAAACGGAACTCCTTTATATGAATGGAATGCGAAACTACGATTAAAGTATGGAAAAAATCTTGCAAGAGATTTACATTCTCCCTTCCTTTTTGTGGAGCAAAATCTTGACTGAAAATTATTGGCCTAAAATGGATCTAATAAAGGAAAGAGAATCCCTTGACCTAGTTCCTGTCTCGGTATTTCTGGACCGAAAGACGGATTAAATGATTAAGCCGTTCTTAAGGGCAGATGCCCATTGATTTAGGGAACCTACGTGATCTTTCCCACACTTGAATTTTTTCTTTTTTTCTCTTTCGTATTTATAACACATTGGTACGTTTTACCGGCCCTTATTCCGGAGCCAAAACTACGCAAATCAATCATCCATATCTTCCTGCTCATCATGAGTTATATCTTCTATATGAGCTGGAACTGGAAATTTGGTGGATTAATCTTATTGTCCACAGTTATCGATTTCTTCTTAGCTGATTTGATCTTTGAATCCCAAGACCAAGTTTTCCGCAAAAGAATGATCGTAATCAGCTTGGTGCTGAACCTTGTATTCATTTTAGGATTTTTTAAATATTATGGATTCTTGAGTGAGAATCTGAATGTATTCTTACACACTTTAGGTTTTCCAAGTTTATTCCCTGTTCTTAAAATAGTTCTCCCGGTAGGGATTTCCTTTTATACATTCCAGAGTTTGAGTTATACGATAGATGTGTACAGAGGTGCGATTCCTTCTGAAAAAAACTTCATTAGATTTGCATTATTTGTTTCCTTCTTCCCTCAATTGGTAGCGGGACCTATCGTTACAGCGAAAAGTTTTTTGCCTCAATTACAAACAGAGAAGAAGATAGAAGATATCCCTTTTAGAAAGGCCATTCGTTATTTTCTAATGGGTTATTTTAAGAAGGTTGTATTATCGGATAATATTTCTCCGATTGCGGACCTGATCTTTAAAAATCCGGATGCTTATTCTACAGAAGCACTATGGTTAGGCGCATTTCTTTTTTGGGTGCAGGTTTATTGCGATTTTAGCGGTTACACTGATATGGCATATTCTGCGGCTCTTCTCTTAGGTTATGAGCTTCCCGAGAACTTTAGAATGCCGTACATTTCTCAATCCGTTACGGAACATTGGAGAAGATGGCATATAACTCTTTCTACTTGGCTCAGAGATTATGTATATATTTCCTTAGGTGGAAATCGTGTAGGGCTTGTAAGACATAGGTTTAATGTTTGGTTCACAATGTTCGTGGGAGGGATTTGGCATGGAGCCAATTGGACCTTCCTTATCTGGGGTTCTATCCAGGGCGGATTTCTATTAGTAGAATCTGTATTAAAAGAATGGAAAGCGAAATGGTTCCCGAACCTAACAATTTCAGACTCCTGGGATAAGGCATTAACTCCTGTTAGAGTTTTATATGCGAGCTCGGTTGCGGTTACCTTTGGAGTGATTTTCCGATCCGCAAATATAGAATCTGCTCTGAAAATGATACATGGAATGTATGTGTATCAAAGCGGAGAACTTAGGCCTTATATGTTAAAGCAAGGTATCCCTGCGATACTCTGTGTGATCATTGGACATTATATTGGTTGGCTTGTTTACGAAAAAGGAAAGGAGTTCAAGATCCCTGTCTGGCTAGAATTTTCTCTTTATCCTTTGATCGCATTTTGTTTTGCGATCTTAAGTCCAGACGGAGAGATTCCTTTTATCTACTTCGACTTCTGAAAAAAGTAAAAAGCTGGACACTTGCCGAATTCGTTTCTAATTTGAACCCTTATCGATGAGTGAGCCTGATCAAAAACCTAGGAGTCCCAGATTTTATCCCAGAGATTTCGACGAGTACATCGTGCAGGTGGATTCTGGGCTCATCACGTTAGAAGGTAAACTCGGTAATATTTCCGAATCCGGTATTTGTATTTTAATGAGCGGAGAAGATTTGCCAGGCTCGATTCCAATCGAAGGTTCCGTCATTGAAAGAAAGACTGGCAAACGTTTAGAATTTTTAGGGGACGTAGTTTGGAAGATCCCAAAGCAGGTCGACTCCAAACGAAAGTTCTTATACGGGATACGTTTTAGAGATGCTTTAGAACTGACAGAGTCTCTCATACTCATCAATCTTTCCTTAGAAGGTTAAAATCCTAGAATCTCTCATACGTAAGTGCAAACTTCCTTACGTCATATTTTTATTGCAAAGGCCGGCAAAGAGCCTACCTATGTCGTAAAGGCTTCTAATGATCGAAACCGATAATCCTCAACGCAAACAAACCGTACGAGAAAAAGAAATCCAACTTCTAAAACGGATCAAAGAAGGGGATGATAAGGCATACATAGAGCTTACCGGCCCTTATAGGGAAAGATTATACAGAAAAGCTGTCTCCATGGTAAAAGATGGGGATGATGCAGAGGATATCGTCCAAGATGCACTGATCTCTGGATATCGCTCTATACGCAATTTTAGGGCTGAATCCGGGGTTTACACCTGGCTGTACCGTATCGTGGTCAATAAATCCAAGGACCTTCTGGCCAAAAGAAAGAGAGCCAGAGAGAATTCCATGGACGATTCGGAGTTCCAGGTCACTGACGATCGTATTAGCTTCGAAAAAAAAGTAGAACTTTCCGACGAGAGTAACTATCTAATCAACAAAATAGGCGAACTCGAGGATATATATAAAGAAGTCATCGAGCTCCGGTATTTCGAGGAAATGTCCTATTCACAAATAGCTGAGATTCTCGGAACCAATATCGGAACAGTCAAAAGCCGGCTCTTTAAGGCAAAGGAATTTTTGAAACATCTGATTATGAAGGATGGGAAGAGCGAAGGCTTTTTTAGGTAGTAAGGTATGGAAAAACAAACAAGTAAACAACAGGGAACAAAGTTCGGATTCTCTTCTATTTTTCAGAAAGAAGATCCAGATCATGTTAAATTAGAAAACTCTCTGGTTCGAGCAGTATCAGAACTGCGAACGGAACAGATGAAGGATATCAACCTCTCCAAGGACTTTGATCTTCGACTTTCGAATTTACTCAAAGATGTTCGCTTCGACGAAGAGACCTCTTGGTCCAAGTTCTCCCGCAGTTTTGTTTGGAACCGCTCCTTCCAATACTCCCTCAGCGCAGCTCTCGCAATCTTAGTTCTCGCAGTTACAGTAGGTCGTTTTTCTTCTTCCAATGAAACAAGTTTGGCAGAAAGATCCGGAACTCTCACTGTAGGCGAAGATCGTGAGTTCGTGGATCTGCCATCTTCTGCAAGAGTGGACGTTGATTTGAATTCACGTCATCTACTTGAGATTTCCAAAAATCCCCAAGCTCATAAGACCTTAGGTTCTTTAGAGCAATACTTTATTGAAAAAGGTGATTATAGAACTGCTCAAGAAATCCACCACGTTCTGGAATCTACTAGCAAATAATTCTCTACTGAGATAATGTTGCGGTTCTTAATTCTTCGAATAAGACCGCAACAAGTTTACCGGCCTTCATTTCCCTGATTAATTCTATTCCTTGCCCTGACCAAAGAGATAAGAAGTCGGATATCCCGAGTTCTGCAGATCTTTTTCGGATATCTCTTGTGAAAGCATTTTGAGCTGGAAAAGGTAGAATCAGCTGATCCTCCATTTCTTTCATAAATCTATTTTCTAAACCTCTTGCGATCCTTCCTGAAAATACTCGAGTGGTCCTTGTTTTGCGATTTTTAGAGACCAATGCTTCTCTATAAGGTTTAGAAGTTCCAGCTTCCTCACATAATAAAAATGCTGTGCCTAGTTGTGCGGCACTTGCACCCAGCGCAAGGACTGCTGCGATTCCTGCACCATCCATAATTCCACCAGCAGCAATCACTGGGATTTTCAGTTTTCGTACCAAGCTTCTTACCAGGGGAAATAATCCTATCCCGGAATCTTCTTCATCTGCGGAGAAGATTCCACGATGTCCACCAGCTTCTATACCTTGCGCCACGAGCCAATCTACACCACTTTCTTCCGCTAATATCGCTTCTTCCAATGTGGTAGCGGTTCCGCAGGTAATAATACGATTCTTTTTACATTCTTTGATGTAAGAAGAAGTTAAAAGTCCGAAAGTAAAACTGAATACCTCAGGTCTTTGACTTAGCATTGTTTCGAATTGCTGATCAAAATCGAGTGCGTAAGGAGGAGTAAGTTTGGGGGAAGGAACTCCTAACTCTTCTCTGTATATTTTTGTAGCCTCGATTGCCAGATCCATTTCTTCTCCGCTGATTTCAGGTGTTTTTACAGGAACGAATAGATTTACTGCGATTGGTTTGGATGTAAGGCTTCTTGTTTTTTGGATGATCTGAGCGATCTGTTCAGGTGTTTCATAGGCAAGCCCCAAAGATCCAAGTGCGCCTGCATTTGAGACTGATGCGATCAATTCAGGAGTGGAAGGACCTCCCGCTAAGGGAGATAGTATCAATGGACCTTTTAGACCCAGAGCTTTAATAATCTGATTTTCGAGAGCCAAGACAATTCTCCCTGCGCCTACCTATTGCAGGCTTTTATTAGACCTTCAATCTTTTATGATATAAGTTCGGATCTAAAGAATCCAGGATACGTTTAGCTTCCCCGGCCACTTCTCCGTAAAGAATAGAAGTTCTGGAGTCGAGCAGAGCACAGCAGAGTTGGATCATTCTACACTTTACTTTAAATTCGGTCCCACCTTTACGTAGTCCCAAAGAATCTCTCAATCTAAATAATTCGGAGCGATATGCTTCTAATTCCTTATCATTCATCTTGCGAATCTCTTTGAATACTCCTCTTTCGAGAAGAAGAACGGGTAACGCTTCTTTCAGTTCAGCTTCTTCTTTAAATTCTTCTCTTAGGATTTGGATAGCGGAGAAGATAGGCTCTGAACGAACAGATTCCAGTCGTATAGCGCTCGGTTCTTTTAAAAAAGCTTCTCTATAAAGTAGGAGCCCTTGCGAATGTTGTCCGCTCAGATACGTACATTCTGCTCTGAAAAACAGTAACTCAGGGGAAAATCTTTCTAGCCCAGAAGAATCTCGTAACACTTCTGAGGCAAGATCCGTATCTTCTGCAAGTAAGAGCCTATATGCAAGTTCTGCGATCAGTCCCGGAGAAAGTGATTGTATACCTTCTTTTCTGAGAGCGATACGGACTTGGTCTGTAGTTTCTTGTAGGATAGAACCCATCGCGGAATGATAAGAGAGTTCTTTTGGAAATGATTTACTTGTATAAATTGAATCGAAGTCTTTTAGGAATTCCAATAGAAGTCCCGTTCTTTCTCTTCCTTCTTTTGTAAGATGGATCCGATCTATTCTGTGATCCCAGAAAGAAGAAATATAAAACCCCGAGGCAAACTCGGGGTTTTCCGGATCTTCTTCCAATAAGGAGTCGAATATGTTTCGAGAGAGTTCAAACTCTCCTTCGGATAAATGTTTTATCGCTTCTTCGTACTTCCTGTCTTGGTCCATCAATGAGCGGCTTTTTTGTCGTGATGTTTACTTACTTGTTTTACGATCTTATCTTCTAAACCGTCTATACAGGAATAAATATCTTTGTCTTCATGTTGTGCGTTAAATTTACTTCCGTCAGCAGCTAAATTCAAATTCGCGCTGATTAATCCATGCACCTGTTCGAATGAAATTTCCATCGAAACTAACTTTTGTATATATTTAGAGACTCGTTCTAATTTTTTTTCGGCATAATCTTCTGCCGTTCCGGAATGATCTAAGTTTTTCCAATTAAAAACGATTTTCATGTAAAGCCTCCGCTATTTCTATTTTTATGGCTTCTCAAAGTTTTATCATAGCACGAATGCGGATCAGAAAAAACTAAAGAAACGTATTTTTGGACGGGAAAGAAAGGGAGTCATCCCAACCCAGGAATTCCTGTAAGATTAGGATGGAAAAAATCAGAGTCAAATCAAAAAAAGCGCCCGCCCCGAAAGGGGCGGACCAGGGAAGTTAGAACTAGAGATGGGATGATTTCCTAGCGTTTCTTAGTCCTTGTTTAGAGTCAGGCTTGGCTGTTTTGCAAAAGCCAGGCTACATGCTTCCTGGTATTTTTTAAGACCTTCTTCCTCTGCGTGAAGAGCGGAATCAAGGTCACCAATCTTTTGGTATACATGGATAACTTCTTTAATGTTCTCTAAGGCTTGGCAGGATTTGCCGAGACGGAATTCGGAGATTGATTTCAGATAAAGAACCAGAGCGTATCCAGAACTTTCTTTATCACCGATTTTTGATCTCACAGCCAGGGACTGATCGTAAAAAGCGATTGCACCTTCGTAGTCCCTTGTTTTTTGTTTTAGGCTACCAAGGGCAGTTAGCTTATTTGCCAGCTGGGTCTCTGTCTCCGGTGTGTAGTTCTTGAGCGAACTTTCGATCACGTTGGTTTCAGGTTCTGCATAAATTGCAGTGGAGATGCTTAAAATTAGGGCAATTTTAATTAATTTGTTCATCTTTTTATCTCCCAGCCGAGGCTTTGTCTAATATAGTGCAAACGCCGTGCCAAGTTCCTGGGATTTTTTCGATTTTTTATTTTTCAAACCTGAAAATTTCCCGGAAACCTGGCATAGAGTATATCTGGCAGATTTAAGGTTGTATATGGGGAGGGGCGTAAGGAGTTCCTTCCACCCTGTTAGGAAGGTATTAAGGCAGGATACGTTTCACACAGAGGTCACAGAGCACGCTGAGGGGAAAGTAGGCGAAATCGACTCCGTGGTCTCAGTGTTCTCCGTGCGAACTAAAAAGGCGGGAAAAAATGGATTCTAAGAAATCGTTTCTGTTAGTTCTAAATCCTCATTTGGATCTGCTGATTTTTTAGCCTGTTCGAATGGGTATTTGAGATTTGTCAGGCTTGCGATCTCGTGCATACAATCGTGAAGGAAATCTTCATGGTCCATATCGGGCTCAAAATGTCTGAGTTTTCCAGCTCGGACTATAAAGCTGGTTCTACGTAAAAACCCTCTAGGTTTATATTCTAATCCCAGGCATAGAACCGCTAAAGGCTCTTCGGGCTTTCCCACTATGAATCTAAATCCACCCGGGCGGCCTTTTCCCATTTTATAAGGAACGGTAGTCTGCTCCGGGAAGATCACGAGCATATTGCCTTCATTCAGTACCTTCTTCGCAAATAGCAGATCGTTTTTACTTTTTCGAGGTTCTTTTCTGTTGAGAGGGATTCCTCCGCATTTTAGAAAATAGTCCATAAAAATAGGGGCAGCGAGAGAATCTTTCATGATCGCCCAGATATCCATTCTTCTATGATATAATGCTTTGGCTAGTCCCAGAGGAATATCATCATTCCTTTGGTGTTTGGAGAGTACCAGAACCTTTCCGGTTTGAGGTACATTTTCTAATCCATAAACTTCTGTTTTATAAAATAAGGATCCGTAGAGTCTTCCGAACCAGCGCAATGCTTTTCTGGCTAATTTGGAACTTCCCGGATGGGGCTTTTGTACAGTGCTTTTTGATGACATTGTTCTATATGAGAAAGAATCGTTGATAAGGTTGCAAGATATGAAGAGGATTTCTTTACATTTTTATTTCACACAGAGCTTGCATTGGCACGCAGAGGCGCGGAGCCGCAGAGTTTGATTTTCTCTGCGGCTTTGCGTCTCTGCGTGGGATTGTTCTGCGACAAGGATCGAAGCGGAAATCCGGCGACGCGCCATAGGGTGGTGCGGCGCTGATTGGAGCGTAGAGCCCGGCCCGAACGAAGTGAGTGGGTCGCCCAATCAAAGAAAATGATAGCATTTGGGCCGATTTTTTCTAAATTCGTAAATGGAAGGTCTGCCGGATGGTCGCGCTTTCTTTTCTGATCGAGCGGGTTATCCCTCATTCGGGAAGTTTGTGAGGAAAGTCCGGACACCATAGAACCGCGGGACCGGGTAATTCCCGGAGTTCGGGATCGTAAGAAACCGGATATGGAAAGTGCAGCAGAAAATATACCGCTAGTTTTCTAGTAAGGGTGAAATGGCGGGGTAAGAGCCCACCGCCGCTTTTGTAAGGAAGCGGGCAGTGTAAACCCTCCCGGGTGCAATCTCGAATAGGCGGCCATCGTTGGTTCTGCAGGGCCGCGGGTAGAGAGCAAAGAGTCTTTTCGGTAACTGAAAGACCAAGATAAATGATCATCGCTCGTAAGAGTACAAAATCCGGCTTACACGCAGATCTTCCACTGACATTATATGAATTTAATAAATATGGAATGGTTCACAAAAGAAGCGCTCCTCGTTTTGTTACTTGGGTCTGCTTTTGCATTTTCTCTTACATATACATTCGAATATTTTATTAAACATACAGATAGACTTCAGCTTCAAAAGAATACAAAACGTTATTTAAGGCTTCCTATCTTTTATAGGTTCGCAGGTTTCTTTTTAATTTTACTCGTTCCAATTGTTCTTTTGGGAGATACTTATTTTATTTTTCAGAAGAATGGGGTATTCCACTTTCCTGATCCAATTTTGTGTTTAGTGTCTTTTCTCCTTTTTTTGATCGGGACTATACTTATACTCTATTGTAAAAATTATAAGATCATATTGGAGCAGGATGCGCTTTTGTCTAAAGGAGTTTTTCGAAAACATAAAAGGATGCTTTGGCGGGATATTCAATCTGTTCGATTTGAAAGATCTGCATTTTTTCTATCTGATGGTAAAGAAGAAATAGAAGTGGTGACTCTTTTGTCCGGGTTTGAAATTTTTATAGACGTACTTGAAAAATATCTCCCTCAAAAAATCGTAGAAAAAGCTCTAGAAAAGTATGAAATCTTTTTAAAGAAGCATCCTTGAAAAGCGTATTCTATTTAGGTATTAATGAGTTTACCGGGAGAAAGCGGAATTTTCGTTTAAGTATCTTGACTTCTCTCTGTGGACTTTATGTGAACTATGAAGATAATTCTTTCCTTTTCAGAATTTCTCCCTTCGATTTTTTTAGTACTATGTCTAAACCGGAAAAATATCCATACAGCGTTCAGCAAAAAGTAGCCTGGGGAGATATGGATGCATTTGGTCATGTGAATAATGTGGTCTATGCAAGATATTTTGAAACTGCCAGGGCCTCTTATTTTGATGATATGGGTCTTTGGGAATCTCCTCAAAAGCCTATGGAGGGTGGACCGGTCCTTACTCATATAGAAATGGATTATAGAAAGCAGGTTCGTTTTCCGGAGACGATTGATATTTCCGTAAAATTGGAATCAGTTAAGAACAGATCTTTTTCGATCGTTTGTTCCATGTGGAATCAAGCAGGGGAATGCGTCTTGACTGGAAAAGCGGAACTGTTATGGTTTAATTTTTCTACTGGTAAACCGGTGGCGATTCCAGATGTCTACAAGGAACAATTCTTCCAACAAAACAAATGAAATACCGGCAATCACAAGCGTAAAAGAATTCTTATCCGAGGAATCTCTTTCGCGATTTCGTTTCGCGATGTCCCTTTTTCTTTTTTTTGCTGGATTCGGCTTGTTGTTAGGCGATCCTTCTTCCCAAGGAATATACGATCCAAAATGGATAAGGGTCGCTCACGTTTCTCTCATTTGTATCTCTTTATTCCTAAGTTTTAAATTCGAAAAATTTAAAAAATACTCTGAACTAGTTTTACTCTTCCATTTTGCTGTGATGAGTATTCATTCATTTTATCTTTTATATGTGAATGGTTTGTATTTGGGCTATTTATTTGGATTGATACTCGTTGTATTCAGTACTGGGGTTTCCATTAATAACCGGAGAGTACTAATTCCAGTTCTACTTTTATTCATTGCTATCGCATTCTTTGTCGGGATACATGTGAAAGATCCTAAGATAGATGTTGGGATGTATTATTTTGGTCTGATCTCTTCCGGGATCTTGTCAGTGCTTGTGATTGGTTTTAGAATGAAAACATTCGAAACATTGTTAGAAGCAGATGTGCAGATGGAAAAAATTCAGACCAATATGGAAGAAGAATTATCCATCGCTCAGAAAACACAAAAAGGTCTTGTGGATCTTGACTTTCCGGAGGCCGGTAATTTTAGGATCTATTCTTATTTTAAACCTTTGGAAAGTGTAGGCGGTGATCTGATCAAAACAAATTTGGGTAAAGAAGGGGAGCTTGACTTTTTCTTTGCCGATGCTGCTGGCCATGGAGTTTCTGCGGCAATGGTTTCCGCTATGGCTGTGATGGCATTTAAGACTACTGCTCCTATTGCGGAAAGCCCGTCTAAAGGATTAACCATGATTCATGAGTCTTTAATGACAATGATCGGTGGATTTTTTATCACCGCAGTTTATATGAGATTGGATAGAAAGAAAAAAAGTCTGACCTATTCGTATGCAGGGCATCATCCAGCAGTTTTAATCAAGTCAGATGGTTCTGTCCAAGAATTGACTGGAAAAGGAACGGTACTACTTGCACTTCCTAAACTATTCAATCGTGATTACGAAGTTATATTAGAATCGGGGGATAGAGTTATATTGTTCTCGGATGGAATGTTTGAGTTTTATACCGAAGAAAAAGAATTTTTCGGTAACGAAGCATTCTTGGATCTGATTCGAGATTATACATCTCTTTCTGGCAGAGTATTTTTAGATTCTTTGGGAGAAGCAGTTATTGGACTACATTCTTCTCCTCCTAGAGATGATATGACTATGTTATATTTGGAAGTTCTTTGAACTAAAAAACATCTTGCTCTTCTTGCAAGAAGAGTTAGTATCGCTGCCCATGTGCGATACTTTTGTGGTCACTCCGGATTCCACTTCTTCCGGAAAAATGATCTTTGGAAAAAATTCAGACAGAGAACCTAACGAGCCCCAATGTCTTGTAAGATATCCCGAAACGGTTTCTAAGGAGAGCCAGAAAAGACTTACATTCATAGATGTTCCTAATTCCAAAAAAGCCAGAGAAGTTTTGATCTCTCGCCCTCTTCATATGTGGGGAGCGGAGATGGGGGCAAATTCAAAAGGTGTTGTGATCGGTAACGAGGCAGTATTTACCAAACTTAAGATCGAAAAGAAGAATGATGGTCTTACTGGGATGGATCTTCTACGTCTTGGATTAGAACGTTCCGATACAGCTTCAGAAGCAAGAGATCTGATTATAGAATATTTGGAAAGATTTGGCCAAGATGCATGCGGCGGTTATTCAAATCGGGACTTTTTCTACCATAATAGTTTTATAATTGCTGATCCTAAAGAAGCCTTTGTCCTGGAAACTGCAGACAGATATTGGGCTTGGAAGAAGATTAAAGGTTTTTATGCGATCTCAAACGGTCTTACCTTAGAATCTGATTACGACGGTCTTCATTCTCATGCGATCGATTTTGCAAGAGCAAAAGGTTGGCTGAAAAAGGGACAAACTTTCTCTTTTAAAGAAGCTTTCTCTGATTCTCTATTTACTAGTTTCAGTAAATGTAAAGTTCGAAGAGAGATCGTTACCGATGGTGGAAAATTTTTCGGTCCTAAGTTAGGTGTTGCAGAGGCAATGCAAATTCTAAGGTTAGAAGGTAAAGAAAAGGGGAGTGTTCCTCTTTCTATCAGCCAAGGAGGTTTTCCTTCTAAGAGTATAGGTTATTCCCCAGCTCAGTCAGGTATGGGTTCAGTGTGTCTCCATGCAGGAGGTCCGCTTTCTCCTAACCAAACTACTTCTTCTTTTGTTGCGGAACTGGATACAAATCCTGCTTATTCTCAGTTTTGGGCAACAGGTTGTTCTATTCCTTCGTTATCTGTTTTTATCCCATTCTCTATTCCAGGGAAAACTTTCTTAGAAGGAGATATTGTTCAACCGGGTGTAAATCCGGATTCTTCTTTATGGTGGAATCATGAAATTTTATATAGGCTTTGTCTGAAAAATTATGATAAGGCAGTTTCGATCTTTAGCGCAGAACTGAAGGAGAAACAAGAAAAATATATTCAAAAAGTAGAATATACACTTGGTTTAGGTCGGAATTTCTCTTTAGATCCAGTTACTAAAGAAGCTTCGGAAGAAGTAGACAGACTTTATAAAAAATGGAGAACCCAAGTATTAGAACTTGCTGTAAACGGAAATATTCTTCCGAACTTCTGGTCTTCTCCACTTTATAATCTGAGTTGGGCAATTTGGAATCGCAAGGCACATATCAATTCCAGAGTTCTTAAGGGGATTGATTTGCCTTACGAATCCGCATATTTATGAATTCCACAAGAAGTGAGAATGCCATAGAGAAGTATATATATCCTTTTGGAATATGGAAATGTAAACCATCTGCAAACAGCATCACTCCTATCATGATCAAAAAGGATAAAGCCAAAATTTTCATGGTAGGATGTTCGTTGATAAAGTCGCTTACCTTTCCTGAAAATATTAACATTATTATAAGAGAAATGACCACAGCGAGAACCATCACCATTAGATTTCCTGAAAGCCCCACTGCAGTAATGATAGAATCTACGGAAAAAATAATATCTAAAATGATGATTTGAACGATGACATTCAAAAAAGAAGGAGAAGATCCTGTGTCTAGATCAGTTTCACCTTCTTCCATTTTGTGATGGATCTCACTTGTACTTTTCGCCATTAGAAAAAGCCCACCACCAAGCATGATCAGGTCTCTTCCTGTTACTGTAAAATCTCCAACTTGGAAAAGTCCGTTTGTGAGACTTGCAAGCCAACTTACAGTAAATAATAAACCGATTCTAAAGCCTAACGCTGCTAAAAGCCCGATAGTTCGTCCACCTGCTTGTTGCTCTTTAGGAAGTTTGCCTACTACTATGGAGAGAAATACGATATTATCAATCCCTAGAACGATTTCCATTGCTGTGAGGGTTAGAAGAGAGACAATAAGGTCTATAATATGCAAATCCATTGTAGAAAGAAATTCGTCTAAGGACTAGAAAAGCAATCGATTTCCATTCCGGTATCGTAGAAGAATTGAAAGAGAGATGAAATTCCTACCGAAAGAAATTTTGGAATCCAAGGTCGAAGGAAGAAATTTAACCGGCCCGAGCTTTGGGGACAATCTTCCTCAAAAACCTAGTTTGCTTGTTTTTCTGCGGCACCTAGGCTGTATATTTTGCAGGGAAACAGTGGAGGACCTTCGTGCATTTAGTTCTGAAATGGCTGCTTTCCCGCCTGTTCTATTTGTATATCCTGACTCGGTAAGAGATGGAGAAGAATTTTTTTCCCGATTCTGGCCTGAGGCAAAAGCAATCTCAAATCCAAGTGCTTCCTTTTACGAACAGATTAATGTGTTAGAGGGCAATTTAATCGAATTAGCTGGCCCAGAAGTTTGGGTGAGTGCAGTGCGTGCTCTTGCAAAAGGAAATTTTTACGGCGTCCAAGGCAGGCATTTGCTTAGAATGCCCGGCGTTTTTTTAGTTTTGAAGGACAGAATTCTTTGGACTCATTCCTACCGCCATATTGGAGACGAACCAGATTGGAGTAAAATACCTGGTTGTACACCTTTACCTACGGATGAGTATGATCCAGGAATTCTGCCGGCTTAGTATCCTACATCTTACATCCTATTTCCTGGAGGAGGAGGTGGAAGTGCAGCTCTACATGCAGCCGTTAACTTACTTTCGTTTTCTCTCATACATCTCATATGAGAAGGCCCACGTTCTACGTTTTTACAATATTTTTCATCATCTGCAGCGCAAGCTGATCTGAATTTTTCGAACCGAGCCATCATTTCGTTTATATGATTCTTACATGCCTCTGATAGTTTGGACATATATTCTTTCAAACAACGATCTGTTTCGTGTCCAGGTCCGGAATCTTTACAGTAAGTTTGTCTTTCCGTTTTGCATGGATCTTTGCCAGGAGGTCCCCCAGGCCTACCGTTTGGCTGTGCGAATGCAGCTCCGGTTAAGACGAGTGCTAATGCAGAATGTAAGATTATTTTTTTCATAGTGTGTTCTCTTGCGGGAGTTATTAGTTCCTTGGTTTTGTTTAAAGATGGGACCTGATCGATTTAGAAATTAGTTCCGGAATATCTAAGTTATGAAAAATATAATCATCTATAAACGAACAGATTATTTCCGATTTAATTTGATTTATCGGGAACATTCTCTGAGAATTTCGGTTTTTAGATTTTCTTTCTTAAAAGAACAAGACCAGCTTTAAAGAAAGCCGATTCTTTTATTATTTCATATTCTGGAAATAAACAATGTTGGCTTGGGCTACTACTAAAACTTTTACCAATATGACCCCAGAGATAAATCAAATAAGATCCTTTAGATTTATTCTCACTATTAAAATTGGTATTCGCTTCGCATTTTTCAATTTTTTCTTCAGGAAGGTAATGGGATTGATGATCCGGATAAATCGATACAAAAGAAAGTTTATGATTTATTCCTAATTCATATTTAATTTTTTCTACTTGGATCGAAATGTTGCGATACTCTTCTTTTTTATAATACTTTTTGGTATAAGTTTTAAAGTCATATAATTGAATGCTCGCTGAAAAAAGAATTGAGAAGTAAAATGTCTTTTTCCATTTTTCCGAAAATTCAGAATTCAAGAATATGAGTAATATATATGCAGTTGATATTACTATAATATTACGATCCAAGATCATTGGTAGATTCGCAAAAATTTGAAGAGAATATAGGACCAATGAGTAAAAGACTACAATCGCATAAAGGGAGAAAAATTTTAAATTTTTAGGAGAACGGCGAAACTCGCTTATTGTTGTAAAAATAAGACTTGGGAAATACGTTAGTATGCCTCTCCCGAAAAATAGAAACATGATAGTTAAAGGAAAGGTAAATTCAGCTGGTGGGATATGTTTCATTGGGACCATTTTATGCCCAGCAGTGGTAAATAAATACCAAGGGATAAACGAAATTAAGATTAAAGACCCAGTGATTCCCCATAAAATGGCCTTACTTTTCTCTTTGTTGAATACATTATAAAGAAAATGTATAATGATAATTGAACCTGCCCAAATTAACCCGAGGTAATGAATCCAAGATTCAATTAATAGAATTAGGAAAGTGAGGAGCCATACATACGAGGTCTGGTATTGATCGTGGACCATTGATAATACAATTGCCAACAGGCCAAAGGAAGCCATAAGACTATAAGATCTTGCTTCTTGGCTGTACAATAAAAGTATCGAGCATGCGGATAAACTTGCAGCTAATCCGAGAGACATTATTAGATTTTTATTGATTCGAAAGTAATAAATAACTGTAACAATAATGATTGAAATGATATTGGCAAAGGATGATAGAGATCGTACGGAAAAATCAGAATCTCCAAAAAGTTTAATCCAATAATATAGAATGATTTGGTATCCAGGAGGATGGACATCCCATTTAATTCCTTCTAACAAATCTGGGATAGAGGCAACATTTGCACTATGAGTAACTGAAAATAACTCATCGAACCAAAGACTTTGGTCTGTTAATTTATAGAATCTAAGATAAAAACCAAGCACCGTCAGAACGAAGAAGATGGAGGCTATTATTTTTTCCGAAAAAAATATATTTAAAGCTCGTTTTATTTTCATTAATGTTTCTGACATTGAATTTGCAAGATGAGTCAATTTTAGTGCTAAGTCAAACTATTTGTTAGGGATCAATCCTTAGTTGGAGGTTCTATCTATATTATTCTACAAAAAATAATCTCTCCTCTTTTCTCGGGAACCTTCTCGTATTACCGGGTTTACTTAAATGCAAAAAATATCTAAATCATTTTCTCGGATGAATTCGAGAGAATACGGAGTTTGCATTGAAAAGAAAAGATTTTCTAAAAAGTATATTTGTATCTGGTGCCGTTTTTACCGGACTAACGAGTTCCTGTAATTCTCAAAAAGATAATTCTACTTCTAATCTTGGTCTATTACAGGGAATTCTGGATACTTCTTCCTGCAATATAACTGATGTTTCCAGCACTTCTGTATGTTCTTTGATCCCAAAAGAAACGGAAGGCCCTTATCCTTTGGACCTTAGTTCCAATTCTTCTTATTTTCGTCAGGATATCACAGAAGGAAAAACTGGAGTTCCTTTGAGTCTTGTGTTAACGATCCAAAATATAAATGATAATTGTAACCCTATCTCGAATGCAAGAGTAGATATTTGGCATTGTGATAAAGACGGATATTATTCCGGATACAAGGAATCTGGATATTTGGGAATTAGGAATTATATAGGCGAAACATTCTGCAGAGGGATACAACTCACCGATAGTTCTGGTATCGTGAATTTTACTACGATCTATCCAGGATGGTATTCGGGAAGAGTAACTCATATTCATTTTCAAGTGTATTTGAATAATGGACTTGTGGCAACTTCTCAAATCGCTTTCCCCGAAGACATTACGAAAACTATATATAATACTTCATTGTATTCAGATCATGGACAAAATACATCCGTCCCTGGGAATTGTTATGACAATATATTCAATAATTCTTCTTCTGATCTAAGTTTGGAATTGTGTACGATTACCAAGGATAATTCCACAGGCGGATATATTGCGAGTCTCACAGTGGGGATCGCTAATTAAAAAAATACAGATAAGTTCGTCTTAGTTCCCAGAATCAGACCTAAGGCGAACGGTTCCATTTTTATATTTGTGGAAGATCGGGGCTTCTATTTCGAAATCCGATCATGGAAAAATTATCTGAAAAAGACAAAAGACTTATCTCATCCGTTGAATTTTATTTTAGAGAAGGTAATTCCGAACAATTTTTAAAAGAAGCATGGACCTGGGCCTGGGCACTTGCCAGAGGAAGATATCATTTGGACGAAGATTCCTGTTCTGAGATCGTTCTGAAATTGGTGTTGGATGCGGAGGAAGTGTTACATCTGTACAGGGAAAGAGGTTATTCCAATTTTCCCGCTTTTTTTACGACATATACTAAAAACTTAATATGGAATCAGCGGCGAAAAGAGATTCGACTCAACAAAAATGAAATTCTATCAGATGGATTCGAAAGATTTTATGATCCAAGATCCGAATTCACTAAGGACATACTAAGTGAAAGACAGAAAACTTCAATTTTAATCCGGAAAATTCTTTCTGAAATGGATCCCATTGCTTCTCTCATTCTCAAATTGAAACATAGGATCCCTCTAAATTTAAAAGATTCCAGATTATTCTATTCTAAGCTTAAAAAGAAAAAATTAAAACTTAGAGATTATTATGGAAAAGATCTAGAAGAAGAAAGGAAATCTTGGATTAGAAAAAAGGAGTTAAACGAGAAACTTTCCAGGCTTTATCAAAATATGCAAATCCATCATTTCGAAAATTCAGAAAAGTGGAAAATTTCCAGAAAACAATTGCTCGAAGTCTGCGGTTCTGTAATGGAAGAAAAAAGTTTTAAAAAGATAGGCTGGTATTTAGGGCTCAGTGAACATTCGGTTAGAAAATCGTATTATTTTGGGATTTCCGAAATAAAAAGAAAAGAAGATCTGAAAAAGATCAGATTTTTGGAAGCAGCCTAAAGATTAATCTTTACCTTCTTCGGGTCGGATCGTAGGGATGAAAAGTTTTCTCAAAAGTTTTGATTTATTTTTGAGTCCTGAAATTTCTGCGATCATATTCGCAACTAACCTTTGGCCAGCTTCCATTCCTTTTGTAACGGAACGATTTAAAAGTTTTGAACTTGTTGTGACCATACTCAATTCGGATTCTTCCGGAGAGATGACTCTGATTTTTACACCTTTAGGCGGGGAATGGATGATTCGAACCGCACGATTATACATAGTATGATGCACTTTACTGATCATATGTGAAAGTTTTTTGTTAGAAGGATAGGAAAGCCAACCTTGGAACCCTGGAATTGGATCTGAAAATTCATCCTCAGGGCTATTTAATACAACAGTAATATCCTTATAACCTGCTTGGATAACAGACTCAACGGGGATAGGATCAGAGATCCCTCCGTCCCCGTAATACTGCTCGCCCAATTTCCATTTCCCTCTGGTAGCAATGGGCAAAGAAGTCGCTGCCTTCAACAAATTTAGAACATTAGAAGCGGTAGCCTTCACATATTCTGCTCTTGCTTTTGCAAGATTTGTGACTACCACATAAAAAGGAGAAGTTTCCTTCTTCTCCAAATATTCGGAAGGAAGCCTATACTTGGTTCCAAACAAATAGTCTATTAGATATTCTTGATCTAAAAAAGTTTTTCCCCGGAAAGGATTTAAAAAAGAGATCAATTGACTACCTGAGAGTTCTTTTCTCCAAATATCCAGGATTTTCAAACCATGTGCATGATCTGTTTCATAGCCAGTAGTGTAGTAAGCTGCAGCGCAGGAGCCTGAAGAAACTCCTAAAATTAGATCAAAGTATGTAGAAGGCATTGCCTGGTTGATCGCATATAAAGCACCGCCTGCAAAAGAACCTTTCATTCCTCCACCTGCGACTACCAATGCCCTCGCGCCTTTTTTGGCTTTAGGCAGACCAATCATCATTCCTGATTGTTCTGATTCTCCAGGAGAAAAATATGAACTCATCTAGAGATAAAATTTTCGACCCTTCTGCATTTGCAAGAAACTTGAAATTCTAAATCACAAATTCGATTTCCTTTTTCTTCCAAAAAAAAGACTTTTTTGCAACATTCCACGTAGATGTCAACGGGCGGCCCCTCGTTTCACTCGGGTCGAGCTACTACGGGTTTTTGAGCAATATTCATTGCGATTGCTTATTAAATTTTGATAAAAACAAATAAACGGCACCTAACCCATTTCCATTCAGGTCAGCACTGGTAAAGCCAGTAACATATATATTTTCTGCTGGATCCAATGTGATTCCGTAAGGGAAAAAAGAGGATTGTCGTATTAAACGAATTTCTTGTTTTGCACCAGTATTATCATATTTTACAACGAAAAGATCAGGAATCACACCAGCGGATTTAGGCGGTCCATCGAAATTTGCATAGGTATACCCTGTTATATAAACATTCGCCGAAGAATCTGATGTAATGCCGTAAGCATATGTGTCCCTTTCATCGCCTCCGAGCAATCGGGTCCATTGTTTGTTTCCATTCGTGTCGTATTTTACGATAAATAAATCCTGGCTACCTGTTCGAGTTTCTCCATCTAGATTTCCATTTGTGTAACCAGTTGTGTAAATATTTCCTGATAAATCCGATGTAATTCCATACGCTTCTGCCTCGCGTGAAAAAACTCCCAGCAATTTGAGCCACTGTTTATTTCCATTGGGATCGTATTTTACGACAAATAGGTCAATATTACCAACTTTTGTTTGTCCATCTAGGTTTCCATGAGTAGAGCCAGTTGCATAAACATTTCCTGAAGAATCAGATACAATATGACGTGAATATGTGGTTGCTCCAGAGGCTCCAAGTAAGCGGGTCCACATTTTATTTCCATTAGAGTCATATTTAATTACGAATAAATCGTAGCTCCCGGTTTTAGTTTGCCCATCAAGATTTCCTGAGGTGTAACCAGTAATATAAATATTTCCTAATGAATCAGATGTAATCCCTTGTGCCCGTGTTTGTTTGTTAACTATTCCTAATAAACGAGTCCATTGTTTATTTCCATTAGAATCATACTTTACTATAAACAGATCCTGACTCCCGGTCTTAGTTTGCCCATCAAGATTTCCATTTGTGTAACCAGTTGTGTAAATATTTCCTGAAGAATTAGAGGTGATTCCATATGCATATGTTTCTGCTATCTCACCAGGCGTACCGAGCAAACGGGTCCATTGTTTGTTCCCATTGGTATCATATTTTATGACAAATAAATCAATGTAACCGGATCTAATTTGTCCATCCAGATCTCCCCATGCCTCACCAGCTGTGTAAATATTCCCAGAAGGATCCGAAGTGATTGCATTTGCATATGTACTTGCTGAAAGCGTTCCTAAGAGGCGAGTCCAAGCAGCATCACTTTTGTTTTGAATTTCTGATTTTGTATTATTAAGGAGTGCTAACGCACTAACTGACAGGTTCGGATTGGATTTGGAATTGCAATTAAATAAGAATAAGATTCCAGTAAGATAGAAGATGCAATTTTTTTTGTAGGCTTTCATTAAGTATTTCTCAGAATACTTTTTAAGTAAAACGAATATTCAAATTGTAAATTATAATTTCATATTCTTGGGAATAAAGTTATGTGCCGTTTGGTCCTGTATCCTGATTGTATAATATACTGAAACGATTTTGCAGGCCGTTCTAAATAACCTCCTGTGACATTGCTCAGTATTTCACCCGTGTTTCTTCTCTTCTTATTATAAAAAATAAAATGACTGAGATCGTTTTGATGATTCTTGTGAAATTTTTTAGATTTGAATCTTGAAATAAATTATTAATTCTTAAACCGAAATCGTGTCGGATTTTAAAATGAAATCATGAATTCTTTTCTGTATTTCCATCTGAAAAACTTCCAAAAATTCTTTTGTTTTCCTCCCATTTTTAGCAGAAATTCGAATCAATTTTTACAAAAGTTATTTGACCGGTTGAGAGACGTAATTAATATGGTCTTTACGCCTGAAGGATATCGCCCGGGAGGGAAAGAGCCTGAGGGGATCTTAAAAGATCTTTGAAAACATATAGAGTAGCGTGACCCGCGAGATTTTTAAACCTAAAGATCTCGCATTAAGATGGTTTTAACCGAATCATCTTAACCCGAAAAAATAATGAACAATTCCAGCGATT
>NZ_NETS01000009.1 GCF_002150035.1 Leptospira venezuelensis
GTATTTTGCTCAACAAGATCTTGATTGGTACACCTCTTGTGCTGTTTCTAACAATTATACTAGTATGGTTTGGGTTTTTGGCGGATATTTAGATTAACAAGGCCTCATCACGGCGTATAACTGTCGGCTCTGACGCAGCGCTTCGAGATTGCTTCGCAACTCTCGCTCGGCCTTCGGCACATTGGCTCAGTCACTCAAATTGCAGAGGCAATTTTCGTGCCTGTCTTCACTTCGTTCAGCTCGCCAACGTCGTCAAGCCTTGGTCGTTAGACGCAAAAGCCCTTAAAATTTGTTCTGAATCCATGAAATGGATAATGTGGGGTTTGATAATTAAATTTAGAAAATGCTCCTTGACAGACGTAATACTATTGTATATACTTTGTTGTGACGGATGTTTTTATGATTAAAAAGCTAATACAGCATGGCAATAGTTCTGCGTTGATAATTGAAAAGCCTATTCTTGAGCTTTTAAGTATTACTTCTGATACTTCCTTAGATATTAAGACCGATGGTAAAAGCTTAATAATCACCCCAATTGATAATCGAATAGAAACTTCTTTGGATAAAATTAATAAAAAACATAGCAAGACATTAAAGCGACTCGCTGAATGAGTCCCTTAACCGTTCGATATTTAACACTCGAAGAAACTTTATATATTCATGCAAATCAAATAGAAGAATATGGTGGATCTTATGGAATTCGAGATAAAGGTCTCCTTGAATCGGCAATATCACAGCCATTAGCTGGATTTGGAGAGCAAGAATTTCATAAGGATTTATTTGATAAAGCAGCAGCTTATTTATTTTATCTTTGCAAGAACCATCCTTTCCTTGATGGGAATAAGCGCGTTGCCTTGGCAGCATCTTTGGTATTCTTAGATTTGAATGGAATAGAGTTAGATGATCCAGATGAAAAACTCTACGATTTAACAATTGGTATTGTTGCTGGTAAAATTCCTTTTGAGAATATTGCTAAAGTATTAAAGGGCTTCAGCGTCTAACTAACGGTGCTTCCGCTACGCTTCGAGATCGCTAACGCGACTCTCGCTCGGGCTACGCCACATTTCGCTTTGTCACTCGCCTTGCAAAGCAAGCCTCGCGCCAAGTGCTTCGCACTCGCGAAACGTCGGAACACCTTGGTCGTTATCCGAACATTTCATCCAGAATTTGGTTTTTTGTTTATTTTTTAATTTCGAGAAAGTCATTCATTAAATTTGAACGATTGGTTGCTTGGAAATTAACTAGCTTCTTTTTTCTAATAGCCGCCAGATTTTGAAGTGCATCTTTCGATTCCGGTTTTTCATTCCGTGCGGCTTTTGTTGTTTGATGATAGCGTAGAGAGGCGGGTAGATTTTGTTATACTAAATTCTTTCGCTTCGCAGAGTCTAAAATTTTTAGTAATAGTGTCTGAAACGTCGGATAACTTCCGGTGCCTCCGCTCCGCTCGGGGCTTGCTAACGCAACCCGCTCGCTCGGCCTTCGGCACATTCGCGTCCGTCACTTCGTTTGCATGTGCAAACTCGCGCCGTTGCGAACGTCGGAGCACCTTGGTCGTTAGGCGGCATGACAAAAATATGATTAAATTACTAAAAGAAAATGAATTTAGAAAATCTATCTCTAACCCAGCTGAGCTTAAAGAAGGATATGATCGAATAACTACAAATTTTTGGGAATATTATGATGAGATCTCTAAAAATGATTTTAAGGGGATCTCATTCTCGAATCATGAAGTAAGCAATATTTATAGAATGGATAATGATTATGACCATATTCTCATTTCTGCTGAAGCCCATAAGAACATTTTTTTGGTTTTAGTTAACGATCATTCGAAAAATATAATTATCGGTCACTATATTTTAGATTTAAATAAAGAGTATGGACTAAAGTAAGCGTAACATACGATTTTCTAATTTGCTGCTGTCTTAAGTTTATGTTTTATGCTCTTAGGATTAAAGTGGTGAAGTAGAAAACTTTATTGTTAGAATTGTCACGCCGCCTAACTGTCGGCTCTGACGCGTCGCTTCGAGATCGCTAACGCAACTCTCGCTCGGCCTTCGGCACATTGGCTCAGTCATTCGAATTGCAGAGCAATTCTCATGCCTGTCTTCACTTCGTTCAGCACGCCAACGTCGTCAAGCCTTGGTCGTTAGGCGAAAATCGATGCAAAATGTATTTTGAATGAAAAATAAGATAATTGGAAGAAGCTTTAAAGAAGTAAAATCTTCAGAATATTATAGGCTCGAAATTATTGATCGAGGTTACTATAAATATATATTATCTCTCTTTTATGTAATTATATTATTCGTTATCTTGTCTTCATTCAAAGAATTTGGATCTATAAATCTTCATCTTTGTTTCATAGTCACTTGCATTGGTTCAATCTTAATTTTCTATCTTTTTGGACCAATTTCAGAAATAAGATTCATTCAAGTTGATGCGGTAGGAATAGTTATTTCGTCTGGATTGAGTTATGATCCTTCATTGAAAAAAATTCGATGGCGAGATGTGGTCGAGATTGATAAAGTAAGATATAACTACAGCAATCGGCACATAGTTACTATCTCACCCATTTTTTATAAATTTACTTTAAAGAATAAAAATGTACGCGAATTTATTTGCTTTAATCATTTTGGATTTGAGTCAGAAATGAGAAAATTATCTGGAATTGGTAACCCAGGAATTAAGATTAATTTGACATAGCATCGATCATCGCCTAACTTTCGGTTCTGACGCTGCGCTTCGAGATTGCTTACGCAACTCTCGCTTGGCCTTCGGCACATTCCGCTTTGTCACTCGTCTTGCATAGCAAGCCTCGCGCCAAGTCCTTACGGACTCGCGAAACGTCGTCAAACCTTGGTCGTTATGCGCCATAAATTGAAATTCTTCCTTTGAAAAAATAATAATGTATTTACATTTGATTCTTGCTCATGGACCTGATATTTCCATACTTATCTTACCAATTCTTGGGATATCTCTATTTGTTGGATTAATAGTGTATCTAACTATTTTCATACCTCCGAAGATCAGGCTATCGAAAGTATGTCTGAAATGCGGATATGTGCGCGATCCAAAGTCTTATCCAACAAGATTCTGTCCAGAATGCCATACTGATTTACGGATTAAGTAAGGGGTTTTAACTAACTCAATTTAAAACTATTACTTACGAATAACTTTGAAGTATTTAGTGTAATATTAATTTTGCTATCTCTTTTGAGTTTTCTAAAATATATCTGAAACGCTAATAATCAATATAGAAGATAATGATGTTACTTGCTCACGGTATAGAAGGTATTATTGAATCTATTCGCTACTTATTTTTCACAGTAGTTATTTCTAGCTTCCTGCTCATTATCATAATTTATTTGATGAAACGTCTTAATCAAAAAATTGAAGATAATCTTTGTAGAAATTGTGGTATTGCAGTTCCACTTTCTGTTAAAAGTCCGAATTATTGCCCTCGCTGCGGAAGAAAATTAAGATCGAGAAATTCCTAAGGCTTAGTAAAATTTACGGCGCCTAACTGTCGGTGCTTCCGCTCCGCTCGTGGATCGCTAAAGCGCCCACTCGCTCGGGCTACGCCACATTCGCGTCCGTCACTTCGTTTGCATGAGCAAACTCGCGCCGTTGCGAACGTCGGAACACCTTGGTCGTTAGGCGAAACTGTGACGGATTCAAAGTTAAATAATAATGACGATTTTCTTAGCGATAAATAAATGAGATTAGTATGTTTAAAAAGTATCCTTTTTTATCCGTGATTATATCTGCAATTTACTTTGGTTTAACTGCACCGTTGCTATTGTTTATATTATTTTTGCACATTCATAGTGAACTTTTATTAAAAACCCTGTTCTTATTTGGTATAATTTTGATCATGTTTTTTCAAATAGGATTTACTTGGTTTAGTGAGACAAAAAAGATTCTAATAAAGAAATTTCTAATTGTTTTAACTTTAATCTTTATATGCTGGGATTTAGTTTTATATTTTGAATTTCTTCCGTATCTAAAGAATAAATATTCAGCAGAATATATGGTCACAGTTGATTCTGAGAGTAGAGAAGACTTAGAAAATGTTAAAATGTTTAGTTATTTACTTTATTTCTTTGGAATTAGCATTTCTATTCTGGCATTTTTAATCTCAAGTGTATCTGCTCTAATTTTACATTTTTCAATTCGAAAAGATAGTAGGTAGGTCACAGCATCGCCTAACTGTCGGCTCTGACGCTTCGCTTCGAGATTGCTTCGCAACTCTCGCTCGGCCTTCGGCACATTTCGCTTTGTCACTCTTCTTGCAGGGCAAGCCTCATGCCAAGTGCTTGCACACTCGCGAAACGTCGTCAAGCCTTGGTCGTTATCCGAACATTTCATCCAGAATTTGTTATTTTTTTAATTCTGAATTTCGAGTTGTTCTTTCGTTAAATTTGAACGATTGGTTGCTTGGAAATTAATTAGCTTCTTTTTACTAATAGCCGCCATACTTTGAAGTGCATCTTACGATTCGGGTTTTTCATTCCGTGCGGCTTTTGTTGTTTGATGATAGCGTAGAGAGGCGGACAGATTTTGTTATACTAAATTCTTTCGCTTCGCAGAGTCTAAAATATTTAGTAATAGTGTCTGAAACGTCGGATAACTTCCGGTGCCTCCGCTCCGCTCAAGGCTGCTTCGCACCTTTCGCTCGGCCTTCGGCACATTCGCGTCCGTCACTTCGTTTGCATGTGCAAACTCGTGCCGTTGCGAACGTCGGAGCACCTCGGTCGTTATCCGAACATTTCAGCCAAAATTTGTTTTTTGTTTATTTTTCAATTTTGAGAGTTTTCATTAGTTAAATTTGAGCAGAAGGTTACTTGGTAATTAATTAGCTCCTATTTCCTAATAGCCGCCATATTTTGAAGTGCATCTTAAGATTCAGGCTTTTCATTTCGTGCGGCTTGTGGTTTTTGTTGATAGCGTTGAGAGGCGGACAAAGTTTGTTATACTAAATTCTTTCGCTTCGCAGTGTGTATAATTTTTAGTAATAGTGTCTGAAACGTCGGATAACTTACGGTGCCTCCGCTCCGCTCGGAGCTTGCTAACGCAACCCGCTCGCTCGGCCTTCGGCACATTCGCGTCCGTCACTTCGTTTGCATAAGCAAACTCGTGCCGTTGCGAACGTCGGAGCACCTTGGTCGTTATCCGAACATTTCATCCAGAATTTGTTTTTTTGTTTGTTTATTAATTTCGAGTTGTTCGTTCGTTAAATTTGAACGATTGGTTGCTTGGAAATTAATTAGCTGCTTTTTTCTAATAGCCGCCATATTTTGAAGTGCATCTTTCGATTCCGGCTTTTCATTTAGTGCGGCTTGTGGTGTTTGATGATAGCGTTGAGAGGCGGACAGATTTTGTCACACTAAATTCTTTCGCTTCGCAGGGTGTAAAATTATTAGTAATAGTGTCTGAAACGTCGGATAACTTGCGGTGCCTCCGCTCCGCTCGTAGATCGCTTTCGCGACCACTCGCTCGGGCTTCGCCACATTCGCTTCCGTCACTTCGTTTGCATGCGCAAACTCGCGCCGTTGCGAACGTCGGAGCACCTAGACCGTTAGACGCCATGCTTTCTAACTTTCCCAATGAATATTGATCTATTTAGTTTTCATAAAGTTTTTCCGAGTTCATTTAAAAGAAAATTGAAGGAAAGCATTGTTACGCCTTCCGAAAATATTCAGTTTAACGAATTAATTCGAGATCTATATTATTCAATTAAGGATCATACGTATCATCCTCAAAAGCCAAGGGAATATATAATCGCTAATAAGCATAACTACGTGGCTAGAATTATTCCTACATTCTCAGCTCGAGACTATTGTTTATATTACTTCGTAATTAAAATGCTCGAAGCTGAGATCGCTGTAAATAGGGTAGAAGGAACTTACGGAGGATGGACGCTTGGTAATCAACTTAGGCTAAAGGAAAATGAAGAAGAAATCTATTTGAATGATTACGCAATGCCAAGCTCATTTAATCCGTTTCTATGGATGCAGAATTGGCAAGAATTTCAAAAAAAAGCTTATTCATTTAGTAGAAGTGGAGAATATAAATATATTATTAAATATGATATTGCAAATTTTTATAATAGTATTAATCTAAATTTGCTAATTAGAAAAATATTCCTAATTACGCCGTTCGCAAAAAGATTCTACGCCGAACTTCTTTCTCATTTCCTTTTTAGTTGGAATAAGAAAATTGAAGGCTATGTAAGTAAGAATATAGGTTTGCCGCAAGATGAAATTGGAGATTGCTCCAGAATACTCGCCAATTTCTATCTTCAGGAATATGATGAGAAGATTTTCAATCTTTGCAAAAAGTACGGAGCAAAATATCTGCGTTATGCCGATGACCAATTAATATTTGCTAACTCCGAAGAAATTGCTAAGAGGATTCTCTTTGAAGCATCTAAGGACCTCTTTAAAATGGATCTAATAATAAATTCAAGTAAGGTAAAAGAATTTCCGGATATGCAGGAATTTAATGATTATTGGGCGTTTGATATCTTTGACTTACTGGCAGACAAAGAAAATGAAGAATTGATTAATAAAGGAATAGAAATATATTATAAACGCAAGGATGATGAAGTTGAATTTCGCAGCTTTTCTGTTCTTAAAAAAATTGTTTCACTGGATTTTGATAAAATTTTGCCCCATTTAAAATATCGAGTCTTGAGTGAATTGTTTAATCAGGAATTTCTTTCTAATTCAGATTATTGGATGCTTAGCAAAATTTATAAAAATGTAGGTGCAAATGACAGGCGGAATCTTCTAGAGATTCTTGACTCGCTGATCCCTAAGATTCATTTTAACTCTTATCATTATAATCTAATCGTTTTTTATCAGAAGAATAATCTAAACTTCAATGAAAAGAAAGTGAGAAGCTTTATTAGTGAGTACTCTTTTTAGCAAAAAGCACGGCGTCTAACTGTCGGTGCTTCCGCTCCGTTCGTGGATCGCTAACGCGACCACTCACTCGGGCTTCGCCACATTTGCTTCTGTCACTCGTCTTGCTAAGCAAGTCTCGCGCCATCGCAAACGTCGGAACACCTTGGTCGTTGTGCGCCATAAACATATTAAATGAAAAAACCTATAGTAAGACCATCGCACGAAGAATTTGTAAATCTTGCGGAAACAGAATTTCTATTCTTAGAGGTAGACTATAGTTTTACGAAAGAATGGGA